>CBDUCU010000015.1:0-18421 GCA_965365725.1 uncultured bacterium
TTGCGCCGCTCTATCTGCTGTTCGGCCCGGAAGATTTTTTGCGCGAGCAGGCTTTGCGCGCAAACTCTGAGGCGGCGCTGAAAGACGCTCCACTTCGAGAGTTCAACGAATCAACCTACAGCCTTTTATCGTCGGACGTGCAGCAGGCCATTGCAGCTGCTGAACAATTGCCGATGATGTCTGCACGTCGCGTCGTGCGTGTCACTGATTTCTCGCGTCTACGCGAGGCGGATGAAGAAGCACTGACGCGCTATATTGCGCGGCCCGTCGAATCATCGACCGTTCTTTTTGTCGCCGACGATCTCGACAAGCGACGAAGGCTTACGAAGGCTCTCATGGAAGCTTGCGTGACGGTCGAGTTTCAAGAGTTGAAGGACGCGGAGGCGGCGGCATGGGCAAAGTCGAGATTGAAAGAGTTAAAGGCTGAGACCGACGAGCGAACGCTTCGCCAGATCGTCGCGCTCGCAGGCCCAAGCGTGCGAAAGATTGGTATTGAATTGGCGAAGCTTGCGACGGCTGCGCTCCCGTCGGGGTATATCTCGATGGAGTTGGTCGAATCATTGGTCGGTCGTTCACGTGAGTCGTCAAATTTTGAACTGGCCGATCAACTCATCGCGCGTAACCGTCGGCGCGCGCTCGAAACCGTCAGACGACTGCTTGACGACGGAGCCGAACCCGTCATGTTGATTGGGCTTCTCTCAAGCAGCTATCATCGTCTCGCGCTTGCCAAAGAGCTGATGTCGCGCGGCGCACCCAAAGAAGAGGTCTTTCGTCTCGTGGGCGTGCCGACATTTAAGCGCGAAGAGTTTCTCGCTACGGCCCGACGTGCCGATGCTGACGAGCTTGCGCGCCGCATCCAACGCATCGCCGAAGCCGACCTCGCCATCAAAACCTCGCGCGCCACGCCGCGCCTCCAAATCGAAATGCTCGTTTGCGAGCTTTCTGCCTAGCGATAGACGCAAACTTGATCCGCGCTCAGAAATTCAAAAATCCAATGCCTTCAAATCAGGCCCGACCCAACCTGCGCGCGCTTCGGGTGAATCGATGACCTCTTTGCTGTAATAATCAAAGACGAGGCGCGTATCCGCAAACTGTTTACATAATTCGTTGGCGACCCTGCACAGATTGTCGTCTGCGCTGTCGTCAAAATTATCGGCAAACGTGCGAACTCGGCGAAACCAGAAGGCCGTCAGCGTTTCGTGAAAAACTTTTGCTTCGAGTCCATGATGTTTGAGCAGCCGGAGAAGCGCCGCGCGGTGTCTGCCCTCGCCTGCGTCGGGGTCGCGTCTGTGATAGACGAGCGCAACCGCCAGATGCTGAGCATGTGTAAACTCTGAAGGCGCAACGACGCACGAATCAAAGCGGCGGAAAAGTTCTTCAATCTCTGCATCAGATTGAAAAGCAGTGCATTTATTCTTCGTCTCGCTCATCACAATCTCCTTAGGTCTGTGCTGGGGTCATACTCCTTTATTCGTCCATGTTGAGTAGTCTTTGCAAAAGCGCAGACAAAAAAGCGGGGCGGGCCGGTTCTATCCGGCCCGCCCCTTGATATTCTGAAAATTTAACTCTCCCGGTCTCTATTCAGACGCGGCAGCTGCGTTGACGCGCGCCGTCAGACGCGACTTGTAACGCGCGGCGGCATTGCGATGAATCACGCCCTTTTGTACGGCCTTGTCGATCAGAGAGATGGTCTGGGGAAGCATCTCGTTGAGCTGGTTGGCATCTCCAGCTTCGAGCGCAGAGCGCAAGCCTTTGATGCCTGTACGCAGGCGACCGCGATTAATGCGATTGACGACGCGGCGCTTCTCGGTCTGCCGCATGCGTTTTTCCGATGACTTGTGATTAGGCATTTCTTAACTCCGTCTCTTTCTCAACTGCGACAGCCGCTTTCAGTCTGTCTCAAATTCCGATTGCATACCAGCATAGAAGAAATAATCCTCCCCTACGCAAAGCGGAAAGTATAGGCATCGACTAAATATGTGTCAAGGCGAGCGGGCGGGCGTAAATCGTTAGCAGATAGAGCGTTGACACCCGCGCTGGTCGTGTTGTAGCGTCTTCGGCGAAGATGTCAAAACTGATTGGCCAAACCCTCTCAAGCGCCCGCCACCGTTGCGGTCTCCACACGTGTCTGCCAACAAGGAGATAG
The DNA here is from genome assembly GCA_965365725.1 of uncultured bacterium. Lineage (GTDB taxonomy): Bacteria > Acidobacteriota > Blastocatellia > Pyrinomonadales > Pyrinomonadaceae > DASQDT01. The sequence continues at coordinate 2,147 of CBDUCU010000015.1, forward strand.
TTTCGCCCCTTGAAGAAGATTGAGCTTCCGCCCAGAGGCATCGAGACGCTTTTCGGCGTTCACGACCAAAACATCAAATACCTCGAATCGCTCCTTGACGTGCGCGTCAACGCGCGCGGTCAAGACCTTTCAATCGACGGCGACCCGAAAGACGTAGCGACTGCCGAGCGCATCATCGAAGATTTCGCGCAGCTCTTCTCCGAAGGTAAGACCTTCACCGACAAAGAGCTTCGCGAAGCCTTCGCACAGATCGCCGAAGACCGCGCCTATTCGCTCCACGACTATTTCACAAAGGCGCGCTTCAACCCGTCCGGCAAAAAACAGGTTGCGCCAAAATCGGCCAATCAGCGTCGCTACATCGAAGCGATGCAAAGAGACGATATCGTCTTTGGTATCGGGCCAGCCGGCACAGGCAAGTCCTATCTCGCTGTTGCAATGGCCGTGCAGGCTCTGATGCAGAAGCAGGTGAGCCGCGTCATCCTCGCGCGTCCGGCGGTCGAAGCGGGCGAGCGTCTCGGGTTTCTTCCGGGCGATTTGCAGGAGAAGGTCGATCCATATCTACGCCCGCTCTACGATGCGCTCTTTGATCTGATCGAGGCCGAGCGCGTCACCAAGATGCTCGAAAAACGCATCATTGAAGTCGCACCGCTTGCATTCATGCGCGGAAGAACTTTGTCAGATGCGTTCATCATTCTCGACGAGGCGCAGAATACGACGAGCGAGCAGATGAAGATGGCTCTGACGAGAGTCGGGTTTGGCTCGAAGGCCGTGATCACGGGCGACGTGACGCAGATCGATCTGCCGACGGGCAAGCGCAGCGGACTCGTCGAGGCAGAGCGCATCCTGAAGGGCATCGAGGGCATCTCGTTTGTCTATTTCAGCGACAAGGACGTTGTTCGCCACCGGCTCGTCCAGATGATTATCCGCGCCTACGAGCAGAACACGAATCGCGGCGGGCAGATATGAAGAGCGTGATGAGTGTTGAGTGATGAGTGATGAGTCGTAAATTTTTTTACTCATCACTCATCACTTACTAATTTATGATAGAGGTTGTTAATCGACAGCGCCGACGACCGATTGAGCGGGAGCGTTGGGAAGCTTTCACGCGACGGGCGCTTGAGAAGATCGGTATAGAAAAAGAGATCGGGGCGACGGTCGCTTTTGTCTCTGACCACGCAATGCGCGCGTTGAATAAAGAGTTTCGTAACAGGCCGCGCGCGACCGACGTGCTCTCGTTTCCGTCAGAGCAAGAGGCCTGGGAACGCACAATTGAAGGGGCGACCCTGGGCGACATCGTGATTTCGGTTGATCGAGCCGAAGCGCAGGCCGCCGAACACGAGCTCGACTTCGAGAGAGAAGTCGCGCAACTCATCCTGCACGGACTTCTGCATCTCTGCGGTTACGACCACGAAACAGATCAAGGTGAGATGAACGCGCTCGAACTCAGGCTTCGTCGTCGGCTTGGAATATAAGGCTCGTAAATCGTGAATAGTAAAAAGCGACTTACAATTCACGAGTCACGATTTACGATTCAGGTCTTTTATGGAGATTGAGATAGCCATCACATCTGTGTTGCTCGTCGCGCTGATCTTCTTTTCGTTGATCGACACGGCGTTCGGCGAGTTGAGCGATGTGGGCTTGCGGCGGTTGGTCGGCGAGGCTGAAGAAGAGAGTCCGACTTCGTCGATGACCGCTTTTCTCAACGAGATTCTAGAAAATCGCACGCGCTTTCGTCATACGCTGACAACAGTCATTCTCATTCTTGTCGTTTCCATCTGCGTTCTCATTACCTCGATTACGCTGACAAATCTTTGGGTCGAAAGCGAGGCCGTCTCATATACGAAAGTTATTTCCGTCTCTCTTCTGGCAGGCATTATAGCGACGGTGGTTGCGCGTCAGGTAATTCCGCGTCTGATTGCCGCGCGAAAGCCGGAGGCGACGCTTCTTAGGCTTCTGCCCTTCTTGCGCCCCCTCTATCGCCCGCTGACGCTTGTCGCTATGACGTGGCACGGCTCTTACGACCGCGCGCGGCGCGCCGAGCAGTTGCAGGCGGCAAACGGTAATGCAGAGAGTCAAGAGGATGACGACGACGGGAGCGACGACCTTCAAGCCCTGCTCGACGTGGGCGAGGAAGAGGGCATCATCGAGGGCGAAGAGGGCGAGCTGATTCAATCGATCATCGAGTTTGGCGATACGCGCGTCAGCGAGATTATGACTCCGCGCACGGAGATTGCCGCGCTGCCTTTGACGGCTACTGTGCGCGAAGCGCGCGATCTCGTCATCGACTCGAAATACTCGCGCCTGCTCGTCTATCGTGAACAGATCGACAACGTCGAAGGATTGATCTACGTCCGCGATCTTCTCGCGTGCTGGGCCGAAGGGCGCGAAGACGACCCCGTTGAGCCGCTCGTTCGTCCGGTCTATTTCGTCCCTGAGACAAAGGCCGTCGATGAATTGTTGAAGGAGATGCAGAAGACGCACGTGCAGCTTGCGATGGTCATTGACGAGTACGGCGGCGTGGCCGGGCTCGTTACGGTTGAAGACATTCTCGAAGAGATTGTCGGCGAGATCGAAGATGAAGACACGGTTGAAGAGGACATCGTCGAGATCCTCGAAGCCGCCGACGGCTATTACGAAATGCCCGGCTCGACCGAGGTTGGCAAGATCGAGCACCTCTTTGACTTTGAGATCGAGGACGACGATTTTACGACCATCGCCGGCCTTGTCATCAACGAAGCGGGGCGCGTCCCGCCCACAGGCACGCGTCTCAATCTGCGAGGTCTTGACGTAGAAGTGCTTGAAGCGGATGACCGTCGTATCGGTCGTCTGCGTCTGCGCCGCGCAGTGCAAAACGGCGACGCGGGCGAAGCGTGAGAGAATATCAGAGGGGAAAAGGATGGCTAAAAGGAAGAGTAAATTTTTGAGCGGGCGGCGCATCGACCCGCGCCCAATCGACAGCGAGACGATACTGCCCGACTTAATCGACGAGACTTTTCTGGCCTACAACGCCGCGCGTTTGAGAGAGGCCTGCCAACTCTTTGCGCGTAAGATGTTGGAGCCGGATGTGACGATTGGTCTCTCGATTACAGGTGCTTTAACGCCCGCCGGTCTCGGCATCTCCGCATTGATTCCGCTCATGCGCGCAGGCTTCATCGATTGGATCATCACGACGGGCGCAAACCTGTATCACGACACGCACTTTGGCATCGGTCTTGCCCTTCATCAGGGCAATACCTCGACTTCCGACGTGGTGCTCCGCGAAGAAGAGGTCGTGCGCATCTACGACATCTTTTTCGATTACTCTGTTCTGTTGGATACGGATTCATTCTTTCGTCGTCTGATCGAGGGCGAAGAGTTTCAACGCTCGATGTCGACGGCGGAGTTTCACAATCTGTGCGGCAAGTATGTGCTTGAGCGCGAGCGCAAGCTTGGCATCGAAAACAAATCGTTTCTCGCCGCCGCATACGAACTAGGCGTTCCGCTCTACACCTCTTCACCGGGCGATTCATCCATCGGTATGAATGTTGCGGCCAAAACTCTACAGGGCAACAAACTCGCCTTTGATCCATCGCTCGACGTAAACGAGACGGCGGCAATTGTTCTGGCCGCCAAGCGCGGCGCAATTCACGGGCACGGCGACCGGGGCCGCAAACACGGAGGCAAAAGCGCGGTCTTTATTCTCGGCGGCGGTAGCCCCAAAAACTTTATGCTCCAGACCGAGCCGCAGATTCAGGAAGTGCTCGGCATCGACGAGCGCGGCCACGACTATTTTTTGCAGATCACCGACGCGCGTCCAGACACGGGCGGGCTTTCCGGTGCGACACCGGGCGAGGCGGTTTCCTGGGGCAAGGTCGATCCCGACCGCTTACCGGATGCTGTCGTTTGCTATGTCGATTCAACCATCGCGCTGCCACTCATTACTGCCTACGCGCTCGCGCGTCACGAACCGCGTGAGCTAAAGCGGCTCTACGACCGGCGCGGTGAGTTGATGGAGCTTCTGCTTTCGGAATACAGTAGGTCGAAGAGAAGATAAGGGACGTGAATCGTGAAGCATGAACGTTGAATTGAAAGCGACTCAACCACGATTTACGATTCACGAATTACGATTTACGATTCGAGGGGATTCAATGGCGAAAACTGTAACGGACGATCAACCGCGCACATATTTCGACTGCGGAAAGTGCCCGGCCTTTTGCTGCTCGGTCTATGATCGCGTGGCGGTCACCAAGCGCGACATCACGCGTCTGGCAAAACATTTCGGTGTCTCGTTCGAGACGGCCCGTCGTCGCTACACGACCAACTGGGAGACGGAGCGCGTGTTGCGGCGCGTCAAAGACGTAATCTTCCCCGAAACGTGTATGTTCCTCGATCAGGAAAAGCGTTGCTGCACGATCTATCACGGGCGGCCTTCAGTCTGCCGCGAATATCCCGACCGCGTGCGCTGCGCCTACTATGATCTTTTGCAGTTTGAGCGTCGCCAGCAAAACGACCCGAACGTCGTCCCCATTATCCAGATCACTTTCCGCGAGACAAAAGAGACAGTCGAAGAGGGCCGCAACGGCAAAGAAAGGGTTTGGGAATGGGAGCCGGAAGAAAAACGATGAACGCGGTAGGCAAAACGAGGAAGGCAAAACGATAAACAAAAAAGCTCGTGCGTTTTATTTATCGTCCCGCGTTTCTTATCAGGGAGGTGAATGATGAGAGAATTTTTATCGACGATGGTGGGCAAAGAGCTGGATGTGTTTTGCGGCGGTGCGTCGAGCATGCGCGGGAAGGTCGTGAAGGTTGAAAGCGGCGTGTTGCATCTGAAAGATGATAACAAGCAAATTTGTTACATAGCGGTCGATCATATTGTCGCCGTGTGGGAAGTGCGTGAGGATCAACAATCGCGACCCGGTTTCGTCTCAAATCAAAAATAGGCTTGGCCGCGCATTCACGACCAGTCTGTATTTTCAAATTAAAGAATCAGGCCGACGCTTCTGGGAAGATGAAAGCGTCGGCCTGATTCTTTATCCCGTCGTAAGTGCGACGAGATTATCTGGTGACTGATTTATCGGTTGATGAAATGGGCGCTGCTGCGACGAATGTCGAATTGAAAGAAGCAGGCACGCGTCTAAAACCGACAATGCGTTTTGACCAGTATTCATTGAAAGGTGAATAGACAACACCGCGACTTGTTGAGGCGTGATAAAAACCGTTCTCGTCGGCGACGATTCCGACGTGGCCGAGATGATTGAAGAAGACGAGCGTGCCGAACTTAAATCTCTCTTCGTCCGAGGCGGGCGCAAACTGTGTCCAGAAATGGCGTGCGCTGCCGCGCTCGAAACTCACACCGGCTGTTTGAAAGACGCTCCAGACAAAGCCTGAACAATCATAACGAGTCGGCCCCTCTGAACCGAGACGATAGGGCACGCCGAGGCGTTCTTCAATCGCGTCCAGAAGCGCGAGGTTCAGACCCGTCAGACGCGAAGTGGATGCGCTCGGAGTCGGGATTGCGAACTCTTCTTCGGGAGCTTCGGAGACGACGAAGATTTCGTTCTCAAGTCGCGCCGCGCCGCGCGAATCCGTGCCCGTCGAGGTAGCGAATCGCTGGCGTGTCTCCTGCGCAGAGGCGTTTGCGGCAATCAGACAAAGAAGCGTGCACACGGCACACAGGCGGGGGAACATTTTAAGGACAGACATAAAGGGGGAGTGTTGTCTCCTCTTCCTCTTAACTTTGAAATTTCTTTGGAACTACTTAGTGAGGAGGGATCGTCGCTCTAAGTGCAACGTCTCGAACATCCTACAGGCGAGACCCGTGTACATTCAAGAGGCAATGTGACTGTTTTGTGACACTCCAAAATGCTTCACTGCAGCATGACCTAAAAGAGTCCGCAACAAAGACGCTTGTCTGGTTCACATTGAACGAATTGGTAGAGAGACGATACACATGGCACTCGATAAAAGCGAAAATGTGTGTCTTTTCGTCCTTTCCGAAGGGCATAGCTTTTTTCGCGCGCGGCGTGATAGCATGCGCGGGCCCAACAGATTGGAGTCAAATAATGCTTTCAGTTAAGAGCAAAGTCTCCGAACGCAGAATCGAGCCGAGTGCGCGTCTGCTGCTTATTGAAAAGCTTCAAGAGAGGGATTTAACGCCGCTCATCCGCTCGATGCGTCTAGCCGGCTTTGAGCACGCGCTTGAAGACGCAGAGAGAGTCAGTGAGATGGAACGCATCCTGGCCGAGATGACGGATGCTGAAGAGGGCGCGCAACAAGACGGCCCTTACGTGCGCGGCGACATCTTCTTCTTTGAAACGCATGCTTTCTTTCTCATCTTCGGCGATGCCGAAACGGCTGAAGGCATGCGCGCAGGTCTGATTCACACAACGGAAATTGACGCGCCCGAACGTAAGCTCGATGCCTTTTGCCGAAACATCGACACGGCAGCCGATGCAATCGAACGCAGCCGCCCCTTAGCGGAAGGAAAAACAAGAAGCTTCGAGTGGCATGCGCGCGAGCAGAGCGCGCCGGAGAGTTTTATGCGCTTTGCTTCGAGCGCACAGGATGAAGGAGCGTTGACAAGCGAAAGCGCGACGAAGGGAGGCGATACGGCTGAGCGTCTGCGCGCCGTCGAATCGCTCGAAGATGCGGACGCGCGAAAGCTTCTGAGACGTTTGAGCGACGCGCAAGCCGAGGGGCGAACTGCCGAGATGTTGCTGGGCACGGGACGCGATACGGATTCTCTTAACGACACGGTTGTGGCGCGACTGGCGGCGACAGGACTTGTCCGGCGCGAACTTCTCATCAGTTGTCGCAAGGACGGGCGCTCGCTCTTCCGACTTCCTTCGGCTGACGCGCTGGCAGTGATGACGGCCAGTAACGCCGTCTGCAGCGAGTGCGGCGCAGCCGTCGCCGATGAGCGTGCCGAAGAGCTTGTCACGCCGACCGCCCTTGCCTCGGCGATGCTCAAGGACGGGGCATGGCTGATGAGCCGCATGCGTTCGGTGCTCAACGACCTTGGGGTCAATGCAAATGACATCATCGCACGACCGGCAACAGGAGAAGCAGATGCGCTCTTGCTGGCGAGCGTCGGCGGCGAGCCGTTTCTCTTTGTTCTGCGTGACGGCGATTTCACACTCATGCATGCGCGCCGAGCCATCGATGCCGAGGTCGATACGGAAGTCTCGCATCTGGTCGTCATCTCTACGGGAAAGATTCAGGAGGATGCGCGCACGCGTCTGCGCGAGCATCAGAAGCGACGCACGCGCACGCTTGGCGAGCTGGAATTGATTATCGTCGAGGGCGTGGATGCGGCGGCCTTTGAGTTGAGACAGGCCGTCGAGCGCGTCACGCAAAAGTCGCTCTCGACCGAGTTGTATGAGTTGAATGCGAGTCTCGGCATGAGCGCGGGCCATTTTGTTGCCGCGCGTTTTCGTCTGCTGCAGAAGCCGCTCGCGTTGCAAGACCTGGCCGCATCAGCCGCAGGTGCAATCACCGGCAGCCTTCGTGAAATTTAACTAGTACGCACGGTTCTCGCCATTTCAAACAACACGCTTGATTGAATCTTGCTCCAAGTCCCGTGCACGGCCTCGTGCGGCGAGTGTGGTTATCCACGTAAATCGAAACGGCGCGTGCGCGCATTCTTCCCCCTGCCGGGTCTTTTGAAAAACCCGGCAAACGCAAGGCCGCGTCGGTGTTTGCGTTCAACGGTTGGCATTGGAGGTGCCACAACAGATGAGCAGCGAAAGAAACGGACAACTATTTAACGCGGGCTTTGCGCTCGCCGTCGGGCTCGTCCTCGCGTCGGTCGTCTTTGCATGGGCGTACAAGACAAAACCGGCAGGCGAGCAGACGATCACGGTCACAGGCTCGGCCCGCAAACGTATCAAGTCGGATTTGATCGTCTGGCGCGCAAGCGTCTCGTATCAATCGGCACAACTCTCGGAGGCCTACGGCTCGTTGAAAGACCGCGTGCCGCGCGTCCGCGCATATCTTGTTTCGAAAGGCGTGGCGGAGAACGAGATCGTCGTTTCATCCATTTCGACCAAAACTTTACAGGCCAAAGATGAGAACGGCGAAGAGACGAGCGGCATCAACGGCTACGTCCTGACACAGACGCTCGAAGTTCGCTCGCACGACGTTGATAAGATCGCGGCCATTTCGCGCGAGGTGACGGAGCTAATCGATCAGGGCATCCTGCTCGAATCTCAAGCGCCTGAATACGTCTATACGAAGCTTGGCGAGTTGAAGATCGAGATGCTTGCCGAAGCCGCAAAAGACGCAAAAGTGCGCGCACAGCAGATTGCTTCGAGCACAGGCAGCAGCGTCGGCAGCGTCCGCTCGGCGCGCATGGGCGTGATGCAGATCACTGCCGCCGACTCGAACGAAGTCTCCGACTACGGGGTCAACGACACCTCGTCGCTTGAAAAAGACATCACGGCGGTCGTCAACGTCAGCTTCGCGGTTGACTAAAGCGACGGCCCTCACATCAACAAACAGACGAAGGCGCGACGTTAATGGCAAACGTCGCGCCTTCTTTTTTTCAAGCGAGTGCGGCGCGCACGGTTATCGTTCATGTAAATCAATGTGAAATGTTTGCTGATAAGGGTGTTGACAACTCAAAGCCTCTCGCGCGAATCTTACGTGTAGCCTGCCCTTGCGCTAGTCGCATAAGAAGTCCCTTTGTGGAGAAGATAAAAGATGAATAATCGCTCGTTGTCCCTTATAACTTTTGGTGCGCTCGCACTCATCGCCCCGCACACGGCCGCCCAGGCGCAGACGACCACGCAAACCCCTACGCAAACTTTCACGCGTCCGCGCACGGTACAAACGCCTGCCAACGCTTCAGCCCAACAAACCGAGACAAGGACGCAAACGCCCGCGCCGACGCAGCAACAACCCGCGAAACCGGCGCCGTCGCCCTCAAACGTCGCACCCTCTAATGCGCCGCATAGCTCGCCGCCGTCGTCGATCTCAACTCCTTCGCAGATGGTCGTTCCATCGCTCAACACCGAAGCACAGAGCCTTCCGCCAATAACTTTGCAGCCCGCCAAACCGATTTCGATCAGCAAGGCTCGCAAGGCTTTGCAGGAAGCCGAAAGATTGATGCGCTCGCGCTCGACGGCGACGGCCTCCACGCCTTCGACCTCTTGGGTCACGCTCTCGGCGCTCGATCAGGAGTCGGGACACATACATCTTTTGACGCTTCCCAAAGAGACTTTCATCCAGCGCGGCTCTGAGATGCAGTTGACCTCGAACATGGGAATGCCTCTGCGCCTGCGCATCGTTCGCGCGAACTACGTCAACACGGCTGTGGTCGTCTCTGATTTGACGGGCCGACAGCTCACGCCGCTTGTAGTCGAGTACCCGATTGAAAAGTTCGGCCAGTTCCGCGAGATGGCTTATTACACTTCGGCGCACCCGGCCTTGATGACATCGGAGCTATCCAAGAACGGACACTCTTACGTCCGCACGATGTTAGACCTCGCGCACAAGCGTCTCAAAGATAAAGGAAAGATTATCTCAAAAGAGGTTGTCGACATTGCGGAGCGCCTCTGCATTGTCGAGCACGTCGATCACGCGCGTTTTAAGAACGAGAGCCGCGCCGATCTCTACAACGAAATCTTCGCGCTCTTTGCCCTGAACGAATTGAACACCTATCGCTATTCGGTCAGCTCGGCGGGCGCGGGCGGCATGGTGCAGATGATTCCCTCGACCTATCAGATGATTCGCCGCCAGCACCCTTCGGTCGGTCTCAACCCTGACTTTGTCGCAGGCATGCGCAATCACGGAAACGCTTTGGAAGCGATGCTGCTCTATATGCAGGACACCTGGAACGATCTTGCGCTCAACATGGACGTGCTCGAAGCAATGCGGCAGAACCAGGCGACGCAGCCGGAGCTTGCCGCCGCCGGTTACAACTCCAATCCGGCGCGACTTCCGCTCTACATTCGTCGCGGAGGGGCGGGCTGGCGCACGCTTATCCCGCGCGAGACGCAGATGTATTTGCAAATCTATAAATCTGTCGAAGGTCTGGTGCAGTTTAAGAATCGCGCTGACGAGAAAGATCAGCAGGCCGAAGTCGCGCCTCCCGGTGCCGTGAAGAATTGAAATTTAAGCATTGGCTTGAAACCAATTTGGCTGGCGCGCAAGACAAATCGATTGTGCCGCGAGAGGATGCGGAGGCTGCACAGAGACTTTAGCGTTTCTGTGCAGCCTCTTGCGTTCTTCTGTACGATTATGCAGCGGTCACGGCTTTCGTCGATTCAAGAATCAAACGACTGCGCAAAGCTCGTCCGTCAACGCTTCAACATGCGGGCGAAGGCATGATAAAGTCTCGACATCTTGTTGATTAGTCCTTCCAATTGTATTGGCTATAATCGGTGTCAAACCGTGAGGGGGTGAGTGTGTGAGCACAGCAGAGGTTGAGAGCACAGAACAGAATGATGTTGAACTGGCGCAGGCGGCAGGCGCGGGCGACGGGCTGGCCTTCGAGCAGCTTTATCGCCGACATTACCGTCGCGTCTATGCGCTGTGTTTGCGGATGGTGCAAGACCCGACGCTCGCCGAAGACCTCACCCAAGAAGTCTTTGTCAATCTCTTTACCAAGATCGGAAGCTTTCGCGGCGACTCGCAGTTTACGACATGGCTGCACCGCATGACCGTTAATCAGGTCTTGATGTATTTTCGCAAGGCGAGCACGCGGTCTGAGAAGACGACCGACGAGGGCGAAACCCCCGTCCAGATCGTGCGCGGGACGGAAGACCCGGGCCGCATGCCCGTCGTTGACCGCATCGGGTTGGAGAGGGCCGTCCGTCAGCTTCCCTTAGGTTATCGCACGGTTTTTATCCTTCATGACGTGGAAGGCTACGATCATGAAGAGATCGCGCGGATGCTCGAAATCTCGCAGGGGACGAGCAAATCGCAGCTTCACAAAGCCCGTCTGAAATTAAGAGGACTCATCAGGCAACAGGCGGCGGCCTGAATGCTTCTAAAGAGCCTGATTGCCGCGACCTCCCGCATTGGTCGTAAGTTTCGGAAGGACACCAACAAAATGATGGTTGATTGTGACAAGAGTCTCGAACTCCTGAGCGATTTGCGCGATGGCTTGCTTGCCGAGTCAGAGATGACTTTGATAAGAGCGCATCTCGACGGCTGTGTGGGCTGCAAAGATGTTTTTATCGACATCGAGTTGATAGTCTCCATCGCCTCAACGCTTCACACCGAAAACGGCCTCGCCTACCCGGACGAAGAAATTCTCTGGCAACGCATCGGCGTAAAGAGAAGTACCGTCCACTAAAAGTTTCAAGCGACGCACAAGGGTCGCAGCGTACGCACCGCAAAAGCTGTGTGCGCGGGCAGCAAGGGCTGCCCGCGCACACAGCTTTTGTCGTTTTTATCCGCTCTAAGTTTTCAACAGAAACCAGTAGAAACCCCAGGGCGAGAGCGTCAAAAGGTATGGAAGCTCTCCGATGTGTGGAAAGTGTGTGTTGCCGAGCATCTCGACGGGCGTGCGACCGTTGTATTGATGAAGGTCGAGTTCGGCAAACTGTGCGTGTTGCGAAAGGTTGAAGACACAGAGCACCGTCTCGCCCTCAAACTCGCGCGTGAAGGCAAAGACCTTGCGGTTCTCCGGTTTGACGAACTGCATCTTGCCGCGCCCAAAGACGTGATGCCGCTTACGCAGTTGAATCATCTGTCGCATCCAGTGAAGCAGGCTCGTGTCGTAGCGCGTCTGCGTCTCGACGTTGACGGTCTGGTAGCCATAGACGGGATTGCTGATGACCGGAAAGTAGAGCTTCTCAAAATCGGCCTTTGAGAATCCGGCGTTGCGGTCAGAAGACCATTGCATCGGCGTGCGCACGCCGTCGCGGTCTCCCAAATAAATGTTGTCGCCCATGCCGATCTCGTCGCCGTAATAGAGAAACGGGCTGCCCGGCAGACTAAAGAGGAGACTGTGAAGCAGCTCGATGCGGCGACGGTTATTGTCCATCAAAGGCGCGAGCCGACGACGGATGCCGACATTGAGACGCATCCTTCGATCTTTTGCATATTCGTTGTAGAGATAATCGCGCTCCTCGTCCGTCACCATCTCCAGCGTCAGCTCGTCGTGATTGCGCAAAAACATTCCCCATTGACAGTTGGGCGGAATGTCTGGCGTGCGTTCTAAAATCTCGACGATGGGTCTTCTGTCCTCTTGTCGCAGCGCCATGAAAAGACGCGGCATGATCGGAAAGTGATAGCCCATCTGAAATTCGTCGCCGTCGCCGAAATATGCGACCACGTCTTCGGGCCATTGATTCGCCTCGGCGAGCAGCAGCGCGTTCGGGTAATTCTTCTCGACGTGCGCGCGCAAGACCCTGAGAAATTGGTGCGTCTCTGGCAGGTTCTCGCAGTTTGTGCCCTCGCGCTCGTAAAGGTATGGAACTGCGTCAACGCGGAAGCCGTCGATGCCCAGACCGAGCCAGAAGTCGCACACGTCGAGGATCGCCTGTTGCACTTCAGGGTTGTCGTAATTGAGATCAGGCTGATGACTGAAAAAGCGATGCCAGTAAAACTGCTGCGCCTCTTCGTGCCAGGTCCAGTTCGATTTCTCAGTGTCCGTAAAGATGATGCGCGCCTCTGAATATTTCGTCGGGTCGTCAGACCACACATACCAATCGCGCTTTGGTGAATCGGGCGAGCTGACCGCTTCTTGAAACCAGGGGTGCGCGTCCGATGTGTGGTTGACGACGAGATCGGCGATGACGCGTATGCCGCGCCGGTGCGCTTCGTCTAAGAAGTCGCGGAAGTCTTCGATTGAGCCGTATTCCGGAAGCATCTCGTAGTAGTCGGCGATGTCGTATCCGCCGTCGCGCAGGGGCGAGGCATACATTGGCAGAAGCCAGATGCAATCGATACCGAGCCATTGAAGATAATCGAGCTTCTGTGTCAGGCCGCGAAAGTCGCCGATGCCGTCGCCGTTTGCATCATAAAAGCCCCGCACCGAGATTTCATAAAAGACAGCGTCCTTATACCAAAGCGGATCGTCACGGAGTTTGTCAGACTCTGTCATTGCACCTCCCTCAAAGGGTTTCGCAAAAATTTGATTAGCTGTTTGGCCCGCAAGATAGCCATAAGATGCACCGAGACGCAAGCGGAAGCCGCCGCCCTGCTGACTTGCGCGCCACAACTGCTATATACTTTCGTGCACAAGTCATTCCCCCAACCCAAGAGAAAAGCTTTATACCTACGTGTACGTCGACGGCTCTGCGTGCGCCCCAACGGTCGAAATATTCGAGAGGTGTGGGATGAAAAGAACCTTTGTAGTTTTTGCGCTCGCGGCTATCGCATACGCCCCTGTTGGGCATGCAAACGTTCGGACGCAAACAACGCCCCAGCAACCATCTGCGACGGGTGCAGACGTGCGCCTGCGTCAAGAGCGCGTCGTCGGCGAAGCGACAAGCGTCGATAAAGCGTCGGGTCGCATCACTATCAAGATGGACGACGGGCGCACGATTCTCGTCAGCCCTGATGAAAAGACGCTGTTTCGGCGCGTCGAAGCGGGTGCAACTTCGCTGGAAAACGCCGAGCGCATCACGCGCGCTGATGTGGGAGTGGGCGACCGCTTGATTGTGCTCTGGCGCGCGGGCGAAAAGCTGCCGGATGCGCCTTCGCAGATTGTTTTGACGAGTCGCGCTGCGCTCGAAGCAAAAAGCGAGCAGGAGAGAGAAGCTGCTCGCAAACGCAATCTCGTCGGGCGCATCACGTTTATCGACGCGGCCAAGAGAGAGTTTACAGTTTTGGCGCGCGGACGCGGAGAGGCCGAAGCGGTTGGAGTGCGCGCATCTGAGAGCACGCGTTTTCTACGTTATGCACCGGATTCCTTGCGTCTTGCAGATGCGGTCGCAGGCATGTTTGCGGATTTGAAAGTTGGCGATCAGATTCGCGCGCGCGGCGAGCGAAGCGCAGACGGAGCGCTTTTCACGGCGGAAGAGATTACTTCGGGCCGGTTTGTGCGTCTCGGCGGAAAGGTCACGGCTATCAACGCCGAGCGCGGCGAGTTGACGATGAAAAGCGATGAGACGGGGAAAAACATCATCATCAGCGTCGGGAAGCGCTCGATTCTCAAGCGAGTCACGGATGAAGCGGTCGAAGAGTTTGAGCAGAGAAGAGATGAGCGGCGCGCGATGTCTGATGAAGAGCGGCGCGCACGAAGGGAAGCGCGACGTGATGAGCGCACGAATCGGCGACAGAGCCAAAGTGACGATGCGCGCGGGCGGCGCGGCGGTGCGCGTGGCGGCAATCTTCTGCAAATGATAGAAAGCTTTCCCATCGTTGCGCTCGCGGATTTGAAGAAAGGCGACGCGCTCTTTGTCACGGCCACGCCGTCTGCCGATGACGAAGCACGCGTTACGGCTGTCATAGTGCTGACAGGCCCGGAAGAATTTCTCGCTCGCCTGCTACGATTACAAAATCGTGGCGACGAAGACGGCACTGAGACGGGCTTGCCCTCGGGCGTGCTCGGCGGTGGCAACGTTAACCGCGAGCCTCCACAACCGTAAAATTTATGATGATCGATAAGAGAATTTCTCTGATTCAGAGAATAGCTTTGCGCGCCACCGCGTTGCTGTTGGCATCCATCATCTTTTATTCGCCGGATGCTTTGCGCGCGCAGCAATCGTCCGTCTCTTTGCGCGGGCAGGTGACGGACGAGTTCGGCGGCCTTGTCGTCGGCGCGACCGTTACAATTGCAGATGCAAACGGCATCGAGCGCCATGCTGCGACCGATGAAGAGGGCCGTTACGCTTTTTCATCGGTTGCACCGGGACGCTACACAGTGCGCGTCACCGCGCCCGGCTTTTCTCTCTACGAGAATTTAGATGTCGAGTTGACGGCAGGTCGCACCGACCCTCTCAACATGACGCTCGCCGTCGCTATCGAACATGAAGAGGTGACGGTGACAGCCGAAGCGCCCGTCAGCACCGAGCCTGAGCAGAATGCGGGCGCGGTTGTTTTGCGCGGCGAGGATTTAGACGCGCTGCCCGACGACCCCGATGATTTAGCCGATGCGCTTCAGGCGTTGGCCGGGCCTTCGACCGGCTCAAGCGGCGAGGGCGAAGTCTTTATCGACGGGTTTTCACGCGGTCGTCTGCCGCCCAAAGAATCGATCCGCGAGGTTCGCATCAACCGTAATCCTTTCTCTGCCGAATACGACCGGCTCGGTTTCGGGCGAGTCGAGATTTTTACAAAGCCCGGCACAGACCGTCTGCGCGGCCAGACCTTCTTTAACTTCAACGACGAAAGCCTCAACTCGCGCAGCCCCTTTGCGCCCGCGCGCGCTTCCTTCCAGGCGCGTCGCTACGGAGGCAATTTGTCCGGCCCCTTGCAAGCAAAACGCGCCTCTTTCTTTTTCGACTTTGAGCGAAACGAAACCGACGACAACGAAGTCGTCAATGCCTTCATACTCGATTCGCAATTAAACGTCGCGGCTTTTCGCCAGTCTGTCCTTACGCCTTCGCGCCGCACGACCTTTAGCCCGCGCTTCGACTATCAAATAAACTCGACGAACACGCTCGTCGCGCGCTACACGTTTGAGCGCGGAAAGCGCGCGGGCGAGGGCGTGGGCGGATTTTCGCTTCCCGAACGCGCATTTGATGTCGAAAACTCGCAGCACACAATTCAACTCACAGAGACCGCCGTCATCAATCAGAGATTTGTCAACGAGACGCGCTTTCAGTTCGAGCGTGAAACGCGCCGACAGGCGGGCGACAACACTCTGCCGACGATTCGCGTCAACGAAGCTTTTACGGGCGGCGGTTCGCAAGTCGGTCTTGCATCGAATCGCTTGCATCGCTTCGAGCTGCAAAACTACACCTCCTGGACGCAAAAGGCGCACGCGCTCAAAGCCGGCGCGCGTCTTCGTCATGTTTCTATGACAGACATCTCGCAGCAGAACTTTGCAGGGACTTTTACCTTCACCTCGCTCGAACAATTTCGGCAGGCGCTGCTCGACACTGCCGGGTCGCGCCCCACACAATTTTCCATCACGGGCGGAGAACCGGAAGCGCGCGTCTCACGCACGGATTTCAGTCCGTTTATTCAGGACGATTGGCGCATGCGCCCTGATCTGACCCTGAGTCTCGGCCTCCGTTATGAGAATCAGACCAACATCGAAAGCAATTTGAACTTTGCTCCGCGCGTCGCCTTTGCCTGGTCGCCGGGCGGCGCAGCCGCGCGCGGCGCACAACAACAGACGGTCGTGCTCGGCGGCTTCGGCATCTTCTTCGAGCGTTTCCCCGAGAACCTGACGCTTCA
>CBDUCU010000016.1:0-17534 GCA_965365725.1 uncultured bacterium
AGGCAAGCGCCAGCGTCGCGCGGAGCTCGATGCTCCACGGGGACGGCGCCCTGGGCGAAATCTGTGCGGCGTTGAGCAAGTTTCGGCTGGTTATTCACAAAGGTTATTCACAGGTTTCCGATGGACAGCAAGAACAGCCAGGCCGACCCGGTGGAAACCGCCACGCCCTGCATGTCCAGATTGATGAGCAGCCCTTCGCCTTCGACATAGCGAAATGAGATGTTCGATAGATGAGGCAGACGACGCGCGCGATGACCGTTAAAGACGATGTCAGAGATGCGCGCTTCGACACCGGCCTCGAAGCGGTCGCGCAAAGTCTTCAAATGCTCGATGCGCCCTTCAAGCTCGACGCGCGCAAGCTCCGCCGCCTTGCCAAAGGCGACGCACAACTCGACGGCTTCTGTGCCAGCGCGCCGCTCGCGCTCCTGATGCCCGCCGACCGACTGAGCGGCTATCCTCGTCCCGCGCCGGACATAAAGACCACCCATGCCTTTGGGCGCGTGCAGCTTGTGCGCCGACATCGAGAGCAGATCGCAACCGAGTCGGTCAACATCGACCGGCATGCGCCCAAGCGCCTGCACCGCGTCGGTGTGTAGATGCAAATAACGTCGTCCGTCGGCGCGCATCTCGCGCACAACATCGCCGATCTCTTCGACGGGTTGAATGGTTCCGATCTCGTTGTTGGCAAGATGAAGCGTGATGAGAACAGTGTCGGGCCTGATGGCGGCGCGCACATCGTCAACGCGCACAATGCCGTCTTGATAGACCGGCAGGCGCGTCACCTCCCAGCCGCGCTTCTCCATAGCATCGCAAACGCCGCGCACAGACGAATGCTCGATGGCAGAAGTGATAATGTGGCGACCGTGTGCAATGTTCTGTTCACAGATGCCGCGAATCGCGAGATTGTTCGCTTCGGTTCCGCCCGAGAGCAGCACGACTTCGTTTGGCCGCGCATTGATGAGCGCCGCCACCTCG
Organism: uncultured bacterium; assembly: GCA_965365725.1. Classification (GTDB taxonomy): domain Bacteria; phylum Acidobacteriota; class Blastocatellia; order Pyrinomonadales; family Pyrinomonadaceae; genus DASQDT01. The sequence continues at coordinate 976 of CBDUCU010000016.1, forward strand.
CGCCGCGCGCGGTCGATGGCCGTGCGCGCTTCTTGCCCAAAGAAGTGAACGCTTGAAGCATTGCCGAACCGCTCGGTGAGAAACGGCAGCATCGCTTCGACGACGCGCGCGTCAACCGGAGTGGTAGCGCTATGATCCATGTAAACTCTGCGGAGCGACATAAAGATTTGGTCAGTTGTCAGTTGTCCGTCGTCAATAGTCCGTTGTTTCTATGTTCTAACCTGGAAGCTTTGGGCAAGCGGCAAGAAATCCATAGGCTAACAACTGACAATGAACATTTTTTCAAACCAACAGCCAGCAGCACAGCATCAAAGGCTTTGGCGCGGGCTCCTCGTCTATTGAATCGAGAATAAATCGAGTCTAAGCCGCGAGGGATAGAGCGTCAAGGCGGTTTGCCTGATCGTCGAAGAGCTTAGTGAAGGCGACGAGACGCAGACAAAATTTTTTGTCGCCTCTGCGCTCGACTTGAAGGTGTGGAAGCGCGAAAATAGTTTTTCATCAAATGTGCGGTCGCCGCCCTCTTCATTGTTCATGTCACTATTCATGCTAAAGAAGACAACAAAACCTTCGTCGCTGGAGATGAGAGTCATGTCAAAAAGCAGAAGCTTAGTTGCGGCCTTTCTCGTTCTTGCCTTAACCGTCTTTCCGGCGGTCGCATATCAACAGCAGCAGCCGTACGGAGCGTTGGAGCGCGGCTGGCGCACGGGCTATTCGGACGGTTATCAGGCAGGGTGGCGCGATGCGCTCGAAAGGCGTGCGAGCGATTATCAGAGCAAGGAAGAGTACGCAAGCGCCAACCGCGCTTACATCGCTGCTTACGGTTCGCTCGAAGATTACCGAGACGGTTATCAACAGGGTTTTGAAAGCGGCTACGGCGAAGGCTACAACCGTCGCGGCTTCAATTCCGAGCTTCCGCCGGACGGAGTCAGACGGCGCGGCGCAAGGGATACGCCGCAGACTTCGTCCACGCGCCGAACCGATGTGGACGACGAAGACGCACGAGACGATGCGACACGTGATACGCGCGGAGGCACTTCGTCAAGCTCGCATTCGATTCCATCAAACACGGTGTTGAGAATCGAGCTTCTCAACCGTCTCTCGACCGATGTGAGCCAGCGCGGCGACCGCTTCGAGGCGCGCGTCATCGAGCCGCAAGAGTATGAAGGCGCAATCGTCTCGGGGCGAGTTGCAAACGTCGAGCGCGCGGGCAAGGTTCGCTCACGCGCGCAGCTTCAGCTCGACTTTGAGCAAATCAGAATGGCAGATGGCGATTGGATGGACTTTCGCGCGCAGGTCGTCGAAGTCTTGAACGGCGCGGGTCGAGATGATGTAGGCGAGGTCGATGAAGAGGGCGGCGTGCGCGGGCGCAGCACGACCAAAGACGACGTGGCGAAGGTCGGCGCGGCGGCAGGCATCGGCGCGATCATCGGCGCGATTGCGGGCGGCGGCAAAGGCGCAGGTATTGGCGCGATCATCGGCGCGGGCGTTGGCACGGGAGGCGTGATGACGCAGCGCGGCAAAGACATTCGCTTCGAGCAGGGACAGCAATTCAGGATTCGCACGTCGGGCCGCATGAGCAATGATTAAGGCTGTCAGTTGTCCGTCGGCAGTTGTCCGTTGCAATTTGCACGCTTTGATTACCTGTCGCGGTTTTGAATCACGCAAATAGCCAAACACAAACAACGGACGACTGACGACGAACAACTGACAAAAAAGCTGAAAGCTAATAGCTTTAAGCTTCAACAATGATCATTACGTTGCTGACAGATTTCGGCGCGGCAGATTATTTCGTCGGCGCGATGAAGGGGGCGATCCTTTCGGTCAACCCAAACGTTGCGATTATTGACATCACGCATGAGATTGCGGCGCATGATCTTGAGACGGCGGCCTTCACTTTGGTTGCGGCCTTTGATGCATTTCCTTCGGGGACGATTCACCTGGTTGTCGTCGATCCGGGTGTCGGGTCGTCGCGTCGCCCAATCGTAGTTGATGCGTGCGGACATTTTTTTGTCGGGCCTGACAACGGCGTCTTTAGTCACATTTATCAACGCGCGAAAGATCACAGGGTCTTTCAACTGACGAATGAAGAATATTTTCGACTCGACGTGAGCGCGACCTTTCATGGACGCGACGTGTTTGCGCCCGTGGCCGCAGCGCTTACGCTCGGCGTGAGCGTCGAATCGTTCGGCCCGAAGGTTGCCGATGCAGTCCGCTTAAAGCTTCCAGCCCCCATCCGGCTCGATCAAACTCATCTCGAAGCCGCAATTATCAACATCGACCGCTTTGGCAATTGCGTGACAAACATCACGCGCGAACACCTATCGGATGAAGCGTTGCAAAAGGGCATCACCCTTTTGGTCAACGGGCGCGAGGTGAGCGCCTTTCGACGCTTTTATTCGGAAGAGAGCGGCCCGCAAGACCGGCCCTTCATCATCTGGGGCAGCGCCGGCTTTCTCGAAATCTCAATAAACCGCTCCTCAGCCGCACGCTTTCTCGACGCGCAAAGTGGGCAGAAAATATTCGTCAATCGTCAAACGAGAGCTTGAGCGTGCAGCGCATTTAAGGGTCATTTGATTCAAGACAAATGAAGGGCAATCGATTTACGTTTTACGATTAATGATTGACGATGTTATTGTCAAAAAAATATCCGCGTAAAGGTAAGCAAACATGGAAAAGTCTGACGAGAAGAGTGCGCCTGCCGCTGCCGCCAAAAGCCCGGCGGGTTTGGAGGGCGTAGTCGCCGCACAGTCTGCCATCGGCGACGTTGACGGCACAAACGGCGTTCTAATCTATCAGGGTTACAACATCCACGATCTTGCGCGCCACTCGATATATGAAGAGACGGTCTATTTGCTCTGGCACGGACGATTGCCAAAGCGCACGGAGTTGGACGAGTTTCGCGCTCAGCTGACGGCAAGCCAGAGTCTCCCGAGCGAAGTCGTTGAATTGATGCGCCGCTTCCCGCGTGAGGCCGAGCCGATGGACGCTCTGCGCACGGCTGTCTCCGCACTTGCATTTTACGACGCAGGCGCGCGCGATCTCTCACGCGAGCGCGCGCTACAGACCGCAACACGTTTGACCGCGCAGCTTCCCGCACTGGTCGCTTACATTGAGCGTCTGCGTAAAGGATTGGAACCGGTCGAGCCAAAGTCGGGGCTCAGTCTCGCCGCTAATTTTCTTTACATGCTCAAGGGTGAAGAACCCTCGGAGCACGAGGCGCACATCTTCGACGTAGCTTTGATTCTTCATGCCGATCATGAGTTGAACGCTTCGACCTTTACGGCGCGCGTCGTCGCGGGAACGCTGGCCGATATGTACGGGGCGGTGACGGCGGCCATTGCCGCGCTCTCCGGCCCTCTGCACGGCGGCGCCAATACAAACGTGATGAAGATGCTCCTGGAGATTGAAACGCCCGAGCGCGCCGAGACGTGGTTGATGGATGCGCTCGCGCAGAAGAAAAAGGTGATGGGCTTCGGGCATCGCGTCTATCGCACGGAAGACCCGCGCTCCACACACCTGCGCGATTTTGCTCGTGAGATGGGCGAGGCCAAAGGCGACACGCGCTGGATTGAGATTTTAGAGAAATTGCGCGAAGTGATGCTGCGCGAGAAGAAACTATATCCGAATGTTGACTACTATTCGGGCGCGGCCTACTACCTGATGGACATTCCGCTCGATCTCTTTACGCCCATCTTCGCCGTCAGCCGCATTGCCGGATGGACGGGCCACATCCTCGAACAGTATGCCAACAACCGGCTTATCCGCCCGCGCGCCGAATACACGGGCGCGCGTGATTTGAAGTATGTGCCGATTGACGAAAGATAAAGAGACAAAACAATCTTGACGCAAAACACGCGGGCTTCTTTCTCAAGAAAGAAGCCCGCGCCCTGTTCCTCGCCGCCTCGCTCAAATCTCATCTGCGCTCAAGCAACGCTCGATCCCAACCAGCGAGGTTTGCGCCCGCCTCATAGCTGCTTTGAAGAAATTGCATCAACGCTTCGTCCGGCAATTCAGTCTTTAACAGATCATCGTAGCGCAGGATAAATTCCGACATCTCCGTGCTGTAATGCGCGGCAGTTGGTTCTGCGGATGATTCTTTGAGACCGGGCGGCTCAGGCGCAGTGTACGAGTAGAAGGCCGGTGCAGGAAAGGCTTCGCTTCCGGGCCAGAAGCCATGACTGATACATTCGTGCGAATAGGCTTCGCGCGTGATCGAATCTGCGCCCGCGCGTTCTGGCGCAGGACGCCCTGAAAAGCGTGTCACGGCCAGATCGAAGCTCCCCCAGAAGAAATGCACGGGGCTGCACTTACCAATAAAGCGTGCGCGAAATTCATCGAAGACTTTGGCCGACGAAGCAAGTGTGCGCCAGAAACGATGTGCGTATTCTGGATCGTAAGATGAATGTTTCACGTCCTGCTCGAAAGCGATGGGGTCTGGAACTTCAACCGGCGTTGTCCAAATCTTAACGTGGATGTCGAGCGCGGCGAGCGCGTCCATCACCTGAGCATAAAAGTCTGCGACCGTCTGCGGTCTGAGCGCAAGCGTCTGTGCTCTGCCCTCGCTTTCATGAATAAGAAGTTGATGGTCGAAAAAGTCGAACTCTATTTCAAAGAGTCTTTCTTCGTAATGCATCGCTGAAGTTGTCAGACCGCGCGCAGAGACGTAGAGCGGTACGTTCCACCAGTGGTTGACGACAGGCGTTTGCGCAAGCCGAATCTTACCGACGACCTGCGTCCACATCTGCAACGTTGTGCAGGTCTCTTTCCATGCTTCAAAAGGCAGAGCGGGCCAAGCTTTTTGTGTCATCTGCGTGCTCCTTTTGATCCGTTATCAGGAACGGCGAGCTTATCACGAGGGCGAGAAAAATCGCCTGTTAAATAAAATCTTTGCGAGCATCTCGACACTCGCAGCAAGTTGAAAGCGATTGCCTTCAGACGGTAACATCTTTGCACTTTGAGTCACATTGCCCTTCAAGAACCCTTTGCCGAAAGCTCCGTGCTCGAACACAATCTACGCGAACACTTCCGCGCGCTGGCCTCGTTTGCATCAAGCAGGGAACTTCAACGCTCGCAGCTATATCAAAAGCTAGAGGATGAGATTGAGAAGGTTCTGAGCGCGGTCGTCGTCGAAAACTTCGCGTCGCCGCTTGTGGCTGCCAGAGACGCGATACGCGTGACGGCGTGGAACATCGAGCGCGGAAAACAGTTCGACAACGTCTTGCGCGTGCTCGGCCAACACGCGCTTATCGCTGAGAGCGACGTGTTGCTTCTCACCGAACTAGATTATGGAATGGCGCGCACGGGCAATCGCTTTGTCGCGCGCGAGCTGGCCGCAAAGCTTCGCCTCAACTATGCGTTTGCACCATCCTACATTGCGCTCAATAAAGGGAGCGGGTTGGAAGCGGAAGCTGAAGGCGAAAACGCGCAGGCGCTACACGGCAACGCCCTCTTCTCGCGCCACCCATTGGCGAACGCGCATTCGGTTGCTTTACCAAACGGCAAGGACAAGATGCGCGTAAACGAGAAGCGACTCGGCAGCCAGCGCGCTGTCATCGCCGATGTTGAGCATCCTCGGGGTTGCTTTCGCGCCGTCAGCGTCCATCTTGATGCGCACTCGACGCAACGACACCGCCTGCGGCAGATGCAAATCCTGCTCAATCATCTCGAAGGGCTTGAGCCGAAATTGCCCGTCATCATCGGCGGCGATTGGAACACTTCGACCTACAACTCAAAACGCGCCGTCTATTCAATCGCAGGCTATTTTCGCCGTGTGGCAATGGGCGTGCGCCACGTTATCAAAAACCATTACCCGCACCCGGAGCGCTGGTTCGAGCGCCATCTATTTCTTGAGCTGGAGAGGAGAGGTTTCAACTACCGCGAGCTAAATCATCTCGGCGCGGGCACGCTCCATTACGATGTGAATGATCTTGCCACCTACGAGAACATGCGCGAGTGGGTGCCGGCGTGGTGTTTCTGGTTTATCGAATGGGCTTTGAAGCAGACCGACGGACGCTGCTCGCTCAAGCTCGACTGGTTTACAGGAAAGGGAATAAGGCCTGCGCCGGGCGGCGAGCCTCCGCAAGTCGTCAATGGCCTCGCAGAACTTTATGGGCCGCTCTCAGACCATGAACCGATTCTTTTGGAGTTTGTGCTGTCTGAAAGTTTTGGTTTAACTGAGGATGAGGAAGTTCTTTCGCGGAAATATGCAGGTCGGCGCTAATCTTCAATCCGAGTTGCGGCGTGAGCGCGAAAGCGCAGGGCCGAGTCTGCTCGTAACCTCTTTGTTTATATCGCGCCTGGGTGCATTCTCTTTCTTGTGCTCATCCGTCTCCGTCGAAAGAAGGTTTTCAATCATTTTTGATTCTTCGGCCTTGCGCTCTTTCTTCAATTCAAAGGGCGCGCATTTTATACAACGCGGCAGGATGCGCGGGCCGATGCCGGGCACTGACTTGCGTGTAAAAAGGCTTCCCAAAGGTATCGGCGCTCCGCAACGCGAGCACAGAAGCGCGCGCAGAGCGCGATAAATGGCTACGTCTTCGCCATCTTCGCCCGTCGCTTCGCCAAAAATCTCGCTGATTCCCTGTGACATATAAATTGAGTCGTTTGAGCAATCGATATTACCTCGAAAACTCAGCTCTCTGCCGACTTTTCTCGTTGTTTGACAAAGCAACGGTAAAAGTATTTAATGCATCGAAAATTTTCCGTGAGCTTAAAGACCGGAGGTGAATGATGGTCTTGCCATCGCCCGGACAAGTGGAGGGTGTTTTGAACGATTTCGCGGAGAAAATGACCGGTCTGATGATCGACCAGTATCAGCAGCAGATTGCCGAGCTGGATTTGACGATCCCGCAGGCACAAGCGCTCAGAATCTTACGGCGCGGGCCGCTCACGCCCGGACATCTCGCCGAGAAGCTGGGAATTTCAGCCCCTGCTTTGACACAGTTGACCGACCGTCTGGTTCGCAAAGGTCTGATTGAGCGAAAACCTGCCGAAGACGACCGTCGCTGCGTGATTGTCGCCATGACGGCGCGCGGAACGGCACTCATCGATGAATTCCGCGCGCGCCGCCAAAAGGTCTTTTCCGGTGCGCTCTCGCATTTGAGCGAGCCGGAGCAGGAACAGATTTTCAAAGCTATGGAGATGGTGACCGATGCTTTGGAAGCCAGCCGGCAGGGTGCAACCGCAGGGCGTTCAGAGGTATCAAAATCAACAGGAAAACCTTTACAAAGTAGTTAGTTACAAGGGGGAAGTTAAGGAGCTATGAAAACAATAAAGAATCGAATTTTGGTAATTATGGCCGTCATTTTGATCGGCGCGTCGTCCGTTTGGGCTGCGCCTGTGGCAAATGAAAAGGCCGTGCAGCCGAGCCTCGAAAAAATTATGAAGAAGGTTCGGCACGAACTTGTCACGCTTCCGTATTATGGTGTCTTCGACAACCTCGCCTACAAGGTTGAAGGCTCGACCGTAACGCTCTACGGACAGGTTGTAAGACCCTCGACGCGAAAGGATGCCGAGCGTCGGGTGGCGCGGATTGACGGAGTTGAGCAGGTCATCAACGAGATTGAGGTTCTGCCGCTTTCGTCGTTTGACGACCGCATACGCCTTGCAACTTACCGCGAGCTTCAGAGAACGGGCAGCCTCTATCGATACTTTCTCGGCGCAAATCCTTCGATCCACATCGTCGTTAATCGCGGCCATGTCACGCTCGAAGGTGTAGTTGCTAATGAGGGCGACCGTAATCTCGCAAATATCGCTGCGCGTAACGCTTTCGGAAGTTTTTCGGTGACGAACAATCTCCGTACTGAACGCGGCGGCAGGTACTGAAGTGAGAGCAAATGTTCTTTCCACAGAAAATTCGTCGGGCGGGCAAGGCAACCTGCCCGACGGATTTGACGTATTTCAACGGCGCAAGTGATTAATACTTTACGCATTCATCCGCTTGTGGGGCGTGCGTGGGAGGTTTTCGGGTGGCAAAGATGATGGAAAAGGGAATCGAGAAGAACAATATGCGCCCGCTTGTTCTGGGCGGTGAAGAATATTTCACCTTCGAGGACATGAGCGGCGAGGAACGGCAGGGCGAGGCCATCTCGACCGACAAGATTGAGGACGTTCTGCAAAAGCTCGGCGGCGAAGGCGCAGAGACCGAAGACCTTCTGCTTGATGAGTCTGAAGCAAATTCACCCGATACATCCGATGATTCGGAACTCGACCTCTCGGCAGGCGAGGAGGATAAGGGCAGCGACCCCGTGCGTCTCTATCTGCGACAGATGGGGCGTGTGCCGCTTCTCACGCGCGAACAGGAAGTCACGCTCGCCAAACGCATCGAGGCCGGACAGATTCGCACCAACCGTGCGCTCGCGCGTTCGCCCATCGCCTTGCAGGAGCTTTTCAAGATCGGCGATGAGCTGGAAGACGGGATGACGAGCATCCGCACCATCGTCAACTTTGGCGATCAGGCGGAGTTTGAATCCGAAGACGAAGATAGGGGCGAAGAGTACTTGCGGCTTGCCGTCGAAGGCATCACGCATATTCGCAAGCTTTACATCTCGGGTCTTAAAGAGGCCGAAAAGCTTTATGCTGAACAGAAGCTTTTGCGCGGTAAAAAATCGAAGAAGCTTTTCCGTCTGCGCGCAAAGGTTGCGCGCGCGCGGCTTGAGATCGCACGCGCTTACAAGAGTCTGAATTTGACCGAAGACGCGCGCGAGCGTTTGATCGGGTCGGTCGCATCCACTTGGAAAGAGGTGCGGTCTGCTGAGCGCGACATCGAGCGTCTCAACGATAAATTGGGCCGCAAGAGAATCAAACCCGAAGACGAGCGCGAGTGGAAACGTCAGATCAACGTCCGCAAGCGACAGCTCAAAGCGATTGAAGAGGCTTTTCATCTCTCCGTCGTTGACATCAAGCGTTCGCATCAGACGATTCAGAAGGGCGTTGCGCAGAGCATCTCGGCCAAGAGCGAGATGACGGAAGCGAACCTTCGTCTCGTCGTCTCAATCGCCAAAAAGTACATCAATCGCGGCTTGCCTTTTCTCGACTTGATTCAGGAAGGCAACATCGGGTTGATGCGCGGCGTGGAGAAGTTTGACTGGCGACGCGGCTACAAGTTTTCGACCTACGCGACGTGGTGGATTCGACAGGCGATTACGCGCGCGATTGCAGATCAGGCGCGCACCATTCGCATCCCCGTCCATATGATCGAGACCATTAACAAGATCATCAAGACGGCGCGCGCTCTTGTGCAGGAGTTTGGGCGCGAGCCGTCTGACGATGAGATTGCGAAGCGCGTTGAAATGACACCTGCAAAGGTGCGCGCTATTCTCAAACTCGCGCAGCAACCGGTCTCTCTGGAAACACCGATTGGCGACGACGGCGATGCTTCACTGGGCGACTTTATCGAAGACAAGTCGCGCATGAACCCGTCGGACAGGGTGGTCGTCTCGAATCTGCGCGAAGTCACGGACGAGGTCTTGCAGACTCTGAGCCCGCGCGAAGAGAAGGTCATCAAGATGCGTTTCGGTCTCTCGAACGAGGGCGAGGAGCACACGCTCGAAGAGATCGGTGAAAACTTTGACGTAACGCGCGAGCGCATCCGTCAGATCGAGGCCAAAGCCTTGAAGAAGCTGCGCCATCCCTCGCGCGCTCGTCTGCTCAAAAACTTTATTTCGGGCACACAATAACGCGAGCTAAAGCAGCCCGATCAATTTAATGAACGGAAGGACTTGTCAATCGAGTCCTTCCGTTCTTTGTTTAGAGACGAGTTCCTGGTCTCTCTGCGCTCTGTGTTAAATTGTCGTCGCTTGAAAAATCAAAGCAGGGGGCATTCATGGACTGGCGAAAAAATCTTCTCGAAACGACTGAAGAAATCCGCGACCTTCTCGCAGAGACAAAGCGTGTCGCCGTACTTGGTATTCGCTCCGAACAGTATTCGGGGCGGCCAGCGTTTTACGTCCCTAAGTATCTACACTCGGCAGGGCTTGAAGTCATTCCCGTACCCGTCTATGAGCGGGATGTCGAGACAATTCTCGGACAGAAGGTTTATCGAAAACTCTCGGACGTGCCCGGCGAGATAGACCTGGTTGATGTCTTTCGACGCTCCGAAGACGTTCCGCCGCACATTGAAGACATCCTTGCGAAGAAGCCAAAGTCGGTCTGGTTTCAATCGGGCATCCGTAACGACGAGGCAGCGGAAAGGCTTGCACGCGAAGGCATCAAGGTCGTACAAGACCTCTGTCTGATGGTCGAGCACCGCCGTCTCGCACCGCGCTGATAGAGGCGACAAGTTCGGTTAGCAACAGGCTGTACGGCTCAAACGGCGGGCCTGCCCTCGCTTCTATCTTCTCTCACGCGCAAACTCATTCTGTTTTTGCGGGTAGCTGTCAATCATCTTCCAAATTCGCGCCGCCACGTCTTGCCGGCAAACTCCTGAAAAGAAAAATTTTGCGGCCTCAAGAATTCCTCAAGAGCGCGCGTGTATCTTCTCAAACATCAAGGGGCGAGGGAGACCTTTGGCCCCTTGAAAACCTCGCTTGAGAGAGCAAAGGCGGTTGAGAAAAGCGCTGATGTTACAAGGTTTACGGCTCTACGACGCTTCACTATCAAGAGACCCGGAGCACCTCACTTTGGAACTTTTGAAGGAGAAAATTGCCCCCCCGGTGGAACTGCCGCGCGTCTTGCGCGGGCGTTTAATCCGCACGCTGCAAGAGAGTCTCTCGACCTGTAACTCGACTATCGTGGCAGGACGCGCCGGCACGGGCAAGACAATGCTCGTCCGAGATTTTGCGCGCGTCTGCGGTCGGCCCATCGCGTGGTACAAGATCGATGCGCCGGATGCTGAGCTGGCCGTCTTCTTCCAATATCTCTGTGCATCGGTAGCAACACTGAGGCCCGGTTTCGGAAGCAAGACTCTTGAAAGAGTGGGCGGCAACGCAACATCTGAGGACGTGCCTCTGCTTGTCGAATATTTCGTCTATGAGCTTCTCGAACATGACGAGCCGCTCCTCCTCGTTATCGACGACCTGCACCTTGTCTATGATGCTGAATGGGTCGTGCCCTTTTTCCGTCGTCTGCTGCCGCTTCTTCCGCGCGAAGTTCATGTCCTGCTAATCGGTCGAAGTATGCCGCCCGCACCGCTCTGGCGGATGCGCTCAAAGCAGACGCTTTGCGTCCTCGACGAAGACGCGCTCGCGTTTACACGCGACGAAGCCGAAAGCCTTTACGCAAGCTACGGGTTGCCGGTGTGGCTCGCCGTTTCTGCGCTCGAGCAGACGCGCGGACGTGCGGCCACGCTTGACGCTCGCGCCAGAGTCACAAAGGTCGATGCAGAAGCAGACCGGCTCGCGTCGGAACGCGGTGAATCGAGACGCGCGCGCGCGCTTCAACTTGTCAAAAATTTCTGCGCCGAAACTCCGCTCGGCAATGCATAACATGCGAGAGAATCCCTGAAGGCTTGCGCACACACACAGAAATAAATCTCGCGTTATACTCGCAAAGTCGATGCTGGATGGATTAAATTGAAAGATGTTCCACACATCAGAGCGAGCAATCGATGCAGATGGCCGATAACATGCAGGGATAAATCACGCTCTCAAACACGCCCCCTCGCGTGAGGTTCGATAGAGACGGTGTCAAACAGTCCGCATCGTCAGAACGAGTTCAAAGGTTTTACTTCTTCGCTGCCGCAACCCCCCGGCGAGGCGGGAACGCTTGCGCCCACCTTCTTTCTTCGCACAAAACTTCTGCCTCCGCGCCCTGCGCCTTCGCTTCTGCCGCGCCCGCGCCTGATCGAGCGTCTCGCACAAAATTTTGCCAACCCGGTCACGCTCGTCACCGCCAACGCCGGCTCCGGCAAAACGACGCTCGTAGCGGATTTTGTTCGTAGCCATGCGCAACAGTTTGTTTGGTATCAGCTCGACCACACCGATACAGATCCTTACGTCTTTCTCGGTTACATCACCTACGGCATCAAGCAGATCGTCCCCGGCTTTGGCGAAGCGACCTTTGCATATCTCAAAGAGGCGGCCAAAGAGCTGGCGCAGCAGCCCGAGCGCGCCGTCGATGTGCTTTTAAACGAGACGCTCGACCTCGTCGAGCAAAAGTTTGTGCTCGTCCTTGATGATTACCATCATCTGGGGACGGACACGCCGGTTCATCGCGTCGTTGACCGATTGCTCACATATCTGCCGGACCTCATCCACGTCGTCATCATCTCGCGCGACATCCCGCCGCTTGCAATTGCGCGGCTGCGGACGCAGGCCGGCTTGACGGTGGTTGACCGGCAGGAGCTTCTCTTTACGGATGAAGAGACGCAGGAGCTTTTTCGCAAAGTTTTCGACCTCGAGCTGACGGCGGAGCAGCTTGCCGAATACCGCGAGCGGACGCACGGTTGGATCACGGCCCTCCAGCTTGTCCGTCAGGTGGCGCAAAGACAGGCGCTGGCGAGCGGAACTGCGCAGACAGGCGTAGCTGCGTCGCTCGATCTTGTCGAAGTGCTCCGACAATCCGAGCGCGACATCTTCGACTACTTTGCCGAGGAGGTCTTTGCCGACGAGCCCGAAGATTTGCAGCAGCTTTTGATGAGAGTCTCGCTTCTCGACCGCGTCGAATCCGAAATTTGTGCGGGTCTTTATCCGGATGAACAAAGCGTCCCAAAACTTCAAGCGCTTGTGCGTCGAAACGTCTTTATGACCATCGCTTCGGACGAGCGCGGCGAAGAATATCGGCTGCATCCTCTGTTCAAAGGATTTCTTCAAAGACGCTTCCGCATCGAGGTGGGGCGCACCGGCATCACGACTGAGCATGCACGTTGCGCCGACTATTTTCTGGCACGCGGAATATGGGAGCAGGCCATGCGCCACCTGCTCGCGGCTGAAGAGTTTGAGCGCGCCGCCAAAACCATCGCCGAGCATGGTGGAGCATGGGTCGCCGCAGGCGCTCTTTCATCGCTTGCTTCTTTTGCCGACGCGCTTCCCTCAACGGCTCTCGAAAAATATCCGCGTGCGCTGGCACACCGTGCGGAAGTTGCGCGCGTGCGCGAGGAGTATCACGAAGCGCAGTCGCTTTATCGGCGTGCGGCTGCACTTCTCAAAGAGCAGGGAGACATGGAAGGCGAGGCCGAAGCACTTCATTCGCTCGCCACCATCGCGCGCCGCAACGGCGACATCGAGACGGCTTTCTCATATCTCGATCAAGCCTGCGGCCTTTCACAGGAAGGCTCTCTGGTGAGGGTCAAGTGCGGAAATACGCGCGGGTTGTGCCTGATGGCTCTCGGACAATGGACGGAAGCGGAGCGCGAGTTTCGGATAGCCCTGAAAGGGGCTGAGGCGCGCGGCGATCAACACTACACGCGTCTGATCTCGCATAATCTCGGCACACCGGCAGGGATGCGCGGAGATTTCGGCGAGGCGATTCGCTGGCTGCGCCGCATGCTGCGCGAAAAGACCGAGCCGGTGCGGATGCCGCAGGAATCTGTCGCGCATCTGAACCTCGCACGCTGCTATCTGCATCGAGGCGAGTTTGCAGAGTGTGAGCAACATCTCGATCTTGCGCTCGAAGCCTGTCAGGTCTTCAATCTGATGGGATTGCGCGGGCAGGTTTTTGAGACTTACGGAAATCTTTACCGCGAGCGCACTGAGGTGGCACGCGCCTCCGAATATTACGACCGCGCCGCGCGCGCCTACGAAGAGGCGGGTGTTGACTGGACGCGATTCCCGGCAGAACTGCTCGAAGAGAAAGCACTGTTGGCGGCGCTCGCAGGTGATTTAAGTGAAGCGCGTGCTTTGCTCGACCGTTTGATTGGCGCGCGCGTCGAGAAGGACGAAATGGGCGCACACCGCGCGATGCTCGCACGCGGACGGGTGCTTGTCGCACAGGCAAAATTTAAAGAAGCGCAAGCCGATCTTGAGCCGTCGCTACAGTTTTTTCATCAACGCGGACTCTATTACAACGAGGCACAGGCGGCGCTCGCACTGGCCGCGTGTGATCACGCGGCTGGTCTCGACGGCGATATGCTTGAACATCTTCGCCGCGCGCTCGATCTGGCCGCGCGCTATGATTATGAATATTGGCTTCAACGCGAAGTGGCGCTGAGGCCGCAGCTTTTTGCTACTCAGGATGCGGCTAGCCTTCTGCCAACCGATTTGCGCGAACAGGTTGCACTCGCCGCGCAGCAGCCCGCGCCGCCGCCGTCAACAGGCACGACCGTCGTTGTTGTCCCGACCGCGCCTGCCGTCGATTTGACGATCAACATGCTCGGCTCAGTTGAAATCTTCCGCGATCCCGCGCGACCGCTTGCGGCAGATGCTTGGGTCACAAAGCGCGCGCGCGACATCCTCTGTTTTATCGCGTCGCGCCGTCACCGGCGCGCGTCGAAAGATACGATCATCGACACCTTCTGGCCCGACGCGGATTTTGCCGTCGTCGAAAAAAACTTTCACCCGACCGTCTCGCACATACGCAAGGCGCTCAACAGCAACCAGCCGTTGAAGCAGAACTTCCTGCTCTACCGCGACGGCGACTATCAATTGAATTCCGAGTTCTCATACCTTATCGATATCGAAGAGTTTGATCGTCTTGTCTCGGAAGGCGAGACGGCGCGGCGCGCTCGTGATCATGAAACGGTCGTCCGCTCGTTTGAAAACGCGCTCGGGCTTTATCGCGGAGAGTTCTTACAGGGCAGCTACGACGATTGGGCTGAGGAGCAGCGCACCTACTATCGTGAGCAATATCTGCGGCTTCTCGAAACTCTGGCTTCAGCCGCGCAGAAGGCCGAGGATTGGCCGCGCGCGCTTCAACTGGCACAGCAGATTCTTCGTGAAGACCCGTTCCGCGAAGACGCGCATTGCATGCTGATGCGCGTCTTCGCGGCTGGAGGAAATCGCTCGGCTGTGCGCGAGCAATATGAAACTTTGCGCAAGCTTTTGCGCAAGGAATTGGGCGTTGAGCCGGCATCGGAGACGCAACGCGTTTTTAAGGAATTATTCAAATAAACATCCATGATTCTACCGGCCCGAAATCATCAAAAGGTTTGATAAAAAAAGAACCTGTTTGCAATAAAAAGAGCCGGGATGGTAGGGTATTTTGCCTCGTTCAGACATCTGCCAAAGTCTGAGGCCAAGCATCTCCTCCGAGGCATTCCGGCGAATCGTTCCCCGACGACGCTTGCAGCCTTCCTCGCAATCCATGTCACTCGCCGAGAGTGATGGGCGTGAATAGTCGTTCATGTAATAGTGGAATGATGTCTCGAAGAATGTTCTCCAATACCAGAAAATTCTTTGCCGTTGCGCTAACGATTCTGCTCGGCGCTGGACAGGTCTTTGCCGGTCTGCTTTTCCGCAGCACGGAAGGACTCGTCATGACCGGAGCCGACGGCGTTCGTTATGAAGGCTCAAACGGTCTCGTCATGACGGGCGCTGACGCGCTGCTCGGTCTTGAGGTCAACGGCATCACATGGTCGCCTTCAAACGGTCTCGTTATGACGGGCGCAGACGGTCTTGTTATGACCGGAGCCGACGGACTTGTCATGACCGGGGCTGACGGCATCACCTATCGTGCCGAGAGCGCCGACGGGGTCAATATCAACAGGGCCGACGGTCTTGTCATGACGGGCGCAGACGGTCTTGTCATGACGGGCGCAGACGGCACACGTTATGAAGCGGCAAGCGTCCAAATCAGAGAAGCCGACGGTCTGGTCATGACCGGAGCCGATGGGCTTGTTATGACCGGTGCTGATGGTTTGAGACAGACTGAGAACAATGGGCTCGTTATGACGGGTGCGGACGGCCTCGTGATGACGGGCGCAGATTTGGTGAGACTGACGCACGCCGTCAAAGTCACCGCGATTGCGACCGATGGAACATCGCAAAACATCAGTGGCGACGGCCTCGTGATGACGGGTGCAGACGGTCTTGTCATGACCGGAGCCGACGGCGTTCAAATGACGGGGGTTCAGGGTCTGGTCATGACCGGAGCAGATGGTCTGGTGATGACAGGGGCCGATGCAAATCGGAGCGTCGGCATCAGAAGCTTCGACCCCGAGCTTTTGATGACGCTTGAGCAGGCGACCGACGACAGCAATATCAATGCGGCAATTGTCTATCACGGCGCGGTGATGGAATCAGACTTTTCTGATTTGATGAGCATCGGCGTGACGGGCGGCACGCGCTTCCAGCATCTTCCGGTAGTCATCATCTCAGCGCTGCCCGAACAGATTGAGCAGATTTCGCACCTGCCGCGCGTGCGCTCGGTTTATGGCAATCGCACGCTTCAATGGTCGGCGGATACGAGCCGGCAATTATCGGGCGTTGGGCGCGTGCGTACGGACGCAGATTTGAATAGACGCAATCGAGGCATCCCCGTCTCAGGCGCGGGCGTGTCGGTCGCAGTTATCGACACGGGCATCGACGCGACGCATGCCGACTTTTCTGGACGCGTCGCACGCAACGTCAAGCTTGCGGATTTGCAAGGCGCGCCGTCAGCCGCGTTTACATATCCCGTCAACTTGGAGAACCTTCCTAATACCGATCTGGCGCACGGGCACGGAACTGTCGTCGCCGGAATTATCG
>CBDUCU010000017.1:0-17266 GCA_965365725.1 uncultured bacterium
GCCGACCGTGTGAATGTCGAGCATCGGCACCGCGACGGGCAGACCTGCGACGCTCGCTTCGTTCGTCAGACGCACTTCGCCGCGCGCACACAATGCAACATCGGTTGACGTGCCGCCCATATCGAAAGTAACGAGGTCTTGAAAACCCGAAGCGCGCGCCGCCGCAAGCGCGCCGACCACGCCGCCCGCCGGCCCCGACAAAATCGTCCGCACAGGCTCGCGCGCCGCCGACCGTGCGGAGATGCTTCCGCCCGACGATTGCATGACGCGCAAATCTTTTGTGTGAGAGCCCAGCCGGTTGAGATACGCGCCCATCAAAGGCTGCAGATAAGCATTGATCGCAACCGTCGAGGTGCGCTCGTATTCGCGGTATTCGGGAAGGATTTTGTGCGAGATTGAAAGAGGAATTTGCGGAAAGGCGGATGAAAGCCTTGCTTCAATCAATCGTTCATGTCGTGGATTGGCAAAAGAAAACAGGAGCGAGACGGCAACAGCTTCTACTCTTGCGCGTTTCAGTTTATTGACGACCCGTTCAAGACTCGTCTCGTCCAACTCTTCAACGATTGACCCGTCCGGCACGACGCGCTCGCGCACGCCGACGCGCAAACCGTCTGCGACAAGCGGCGCGGGCCTCTCCCATTCGAGATCATAGAGTTTGGCGCGCGCCTGTCGTCCGATGACGAGCACGTCTTCAAAACCTTCGGTTGTGACAAGCGCGACGCGTGCGCCGCGTCGCTCCAGGAGCGCGTTTGTCCCGACGGTCGTTCCATGCACGACTTCAAGCTCACGAAGCCGCGCGCCCGTCTCTTGCGCGGCGCGGCGCAAGCCGTCGATGATTGCGCGCGAAGGATCATCGGGAGTCGATGCGAGCTTAAAAATTTTCGTCCCGCTCTTTGTCTGATAAACGAAATCCGTAAACGTCCCGCCCGTATCGACCCCGACGCGCACGCGCTTCTCTGTTTTCTCTCTTGTCATCTCTAGCGAGCGTCTATGCGGCTAAAATGGTCTTTGACAGTTTCGGATGGGCGGTCGCGTCCCTCGAAAAATTTTGCTCCCGCTTTCTCAATCAGCGACCGTGACGCGGCAGCCGCTCTCATGCGAGGCGCGCGCTGCGTCAAGCACGCGCTGCGTGTCGTAGCCTTCGTCAAAGGTTGCCGCGCCGTCGACGCGCGCCGTGCGTCCTTCTCGCGCGATTGCATCGACGATCTTTTGCGCGAAGACCGTAAACCCGCGCGACCATTCGTTATCGTTCATCCCGCGAGCGAGCGGCGCGCCCTCGACTTCGACCCGCTCCCAACGCCCGCCGTTTGCGCCCGCGCGATAAAGCGCGCCCGAAGAATCTGTGCGAAGCGCGCCGCGCGAGCCGAATACTTCAACAACGTGTTCGCTATCGCCCGATTCGACAACCGAGAGTGAGATTGCGCCGGTCGCTTTTTCGGTCGCCGCGCCATCAGCAAAATGCAAAAGTAGATTTGCTTCATCGTCGGTCGTGACGCGCTGCATCACGCCATCCGATGCATCGGGTCTTTCGGCGACGTGCGTTGCCAGATTGCAGAAGACCTGAAGCGTGCGCGCGCCCAACATCCAATGGAGCGTATCGACGGCGTGCGAGCCGAGCGCGCCGAGTGCGCCGCCGCCCATCGAAGCGTCAGACCACCAATCCCAGACGCGCGTCGGGTCGCCGCGATAACCCGCTCGGAAAATAGTCTTGGCATGCCACACGCGCCCGATCTCTCCGCCTGCAATCAGCTCGCGCATTCTTTGTCTGGCGGGGATGAATCGCAATTCATGGTCGATGTAGGCAAAAAGCCCCGACGCGCGCGCCGCCTTGCGCATCCGGTCGGCCTCTTCAAAATTCATCGCCGTCGGCTTCTCGCATAAAACGGCTTTGCCCCGTCCGAGCGCGGCAAGAGTAATCTCCGCGTGCGTCTTTGGCGGCGTGACGATGCTCACCAGATCAACGTCTTCGCGCTCGACTACGCCGCGCCAATCCTCCGCAACCGAAGGAATCGAAAACTCTCGCGCGACCCTTTCGGCGTTCTCCCTGCGCCCGCTTGCAATTGCTACGACCTGCGCGCGCTCGCATGCGAGGAAAGCCGGAATCTGAGTTGTGCGCGCAAAACCCGCGCCGATGATGCCGATGTTCATAATCTTTCTCTTCAAGAAAACCCGACTTCTATTAAAGTGCGTTTAAGACAAAAACAGCGTCGGGCGCGTTGCGTCTTCAATGCCAGATTTTTCCTCGGTGCAAAAGCTCTGCGAACGCGATTGTAAACTGAATCCTCTTGGATTTCATGAAGAGCAATCGAATGCAACCGAAAGATTTGACCACCGCAGACACGGTTTTATCTGAGCCGTGTTTGCGATGATTGATTTGTTCTTAAGAAGAAAAGAGAACAGCTTTAGTGTTTGCCGTGCCCGGAAGATTTTTTCTTCGTTGTCGTCTTGCGCGCCGCGCTCTTTGTTGTCTTGCCGCCTAAGCTCGTCCTGATGCGCTTCATCTCAGCGATCTCGCCCTGCTGTTTGACGACCGCTTTGCGCGCAAACTCTTTGATCTCTTTGTGCTCGGCCTTCTGCTGCGCTTCCTTCGACATTTCAACAGCCATCGCGTGATGGTGCGTCATCGTGTCGAGAAAGAGCAGATCGAAGGCGCGCGCTTCGGCGACGCGCAGTTTCTCAAAGTCGGCCTCATGGTTCATCTGCATTTTCTGGTGGCCGGGCATGCTCTGCATCATCGCCGTCATCTGCGCGTGATCCATCTGCGGGCGGTCTGAATACCAATGCTGGCGGTGGCCTCGAAGCGCCAGAAGGTCGCGCTGCTGATCGTCCGCCGTCTTTTTGGCAAAAGCCTTGACGCGCGCGTCCGCGCCCTTCTCTTGTGCAAGACGCGCCATCTCGATGCCCTGCTCGTGATGCATGATCATCATGTCGATGAAATGCAAGTCAAAGGGCATGTCGGCTGTTTGGCCGTGCCCTGTGTGCGTGGTCTGTTGTGGTGGTTGCGGAACATTGTGGCCCGTGTGGCTTTGCGCTGATGCTTTGACGAAGCTTGCGGCGGCGACGACGAGCAACACGACGGCGAGCGCGCTCATCATCGTTTGTTTGATTCGATTTGTCTTCATAATCACTCCTTTATTGTTACCGTCCGCCCGATGTATGCGCGGCTGTTATGAATTTAAGATGCGCCGTCGCGCTACGGCATAGCGAGCACGCGCTTCCATATCTATTCGTGTTTGTGCTGCTGCTGGCCCGCAGGTTCGCCTTGCGGGGCTTCGACGATGCCTTCTCTAATTCGACGCTGCACCTCTTCGTACAACTCTTCCGGCAGCACCCTGACCATCGTCATCATACCCATGAACGAGCCGGTCCAACCGGGCGGCAGCCCGTAGGTTTCGGGCTTGGCGACCTCCTTGTCCATAAACATCACCATGTCCTGCGGGTAGCCGGGCACGCTTTTGCGCCGTGCCGCGTCGTCTGCATTGCTCAACTGCCCGACACGTTCCTGCTGTTGGGGCTGCACCTGCGTGCCCTTTCCCTGTTGGGGCGAGGCGGGCGCTTGTCCATGACCTTGATGCTGGTTGTGCGGGCCGACGGCGTTCGAAGTGTTTCGCTCCTGCGAAGTCATCCCCATCCCGCGACCCATGCCGGGCGCGAGGTCTTCCGAGAGCGCGTGATCGCCCATCACCATTCCCATACCTTCTTCCATACCTTTACCGGTCTGTGCTCCGTGCCCTGCGTGCGCCATCGGCCCGACCATCGAAACCATCTGGTTCATCATGTGGTGCGGCAGATGACAATGAAGCATCCAGTCGCCGACAAAGACCGCGTCAAACTCGATGTCTCTCGCCTGCGCAACACCGACAAGCACGGTGTTTCCTGGATACCAGGCCGTCTCAGGAATGCGCCCTCCTTCTGTGCCCGTCACATAAAATTGATTGCCGTGAATGTGCATCGGATGATGATCCATACCGAGATTGACCATGCGGATGCGCACGCGCTCGCCCTGTTTGACAATCATCGGCGTTGAGTGTGGGCCTGCCCTGCCGTTAATGGTCAGCCAGTTAAACTCCATCGCCAGAGTGTTCGGGATCGGATTGTTTGGCAGAAGCGCCCATTCCTGCAGGATGAGTCCGAAGTCTTTATCCACTTTCGGCGCGTGCGCTCTTTTCGGATGGACGATAAAGAACCCGATCATCCCCATCATCTCCTGCATCGCCATATGCGAGTGATAGAAGAATGTTCCGTTCTGATGAATCGAGAATTCGTAGGTGAAGGTTTGTCCCGGCTCGATCATCGGTTGATTGAGAAAGGGCACGCCGTCCATTGCGGGCGGCACTTCAAGTCCGTGCCAGTGCATCGACGTGCCTTCGGGCAAACGGTTGGTGACGTGTATGCGAACGCGGTCGCCTTCGTTGACTTCGATGGTCGGCCCCGGCACGCTTCCGTTGTAGCCCCACCCGATAATTTCTTTGCCCGGAATGAGCTGCCACTTGACCACTTCCGGAACGAGATGGAAGACCTTGACGTTGCCTTCCATCGTCCAGCGAAGACGCGGTATGTCCGGCACTTGAACGGGGACGTTCGAACCCGCCGAGATAATTGATCTGTCGTCTGTTTTGGGCGGCGCTTGCCTCTGAGTGGGCGGCGCGTGCTGCGTGCCGTGACCTTCGTGCTGTGCGTGCGCGGTTTTCGACCCTGCGGTCATTGCGCCTGCCGCGCCGAGCATCGAAGCGCGTCTTAAAAAATTGCGTCTGCTGTTGTCCATCGCTCAACTCCTGTCCTTGTAGAAAAATTTTTATGAAAGCTGCGCGCAAACTTTAACGGTCGTTTGAATCGCCCGTCGCTTCGCTGCCCGAACGCAAACTAAAACCTTCCGTGCGCTCGCCGCTCTCGCCCGGACGCGCCACCGCGTCGAGTCCGCCCGCGAGCAGAAAGCCGCGCAAGCTCGTTGCGCTTCTTCTCAAATCGACGAGCGCGCGCGCATATTCGACCTCGACCTGAAAGAGCGTGCGCTGCGCGATCAGCACCTGCGGATAGCTTGCGGCCATCTGTCGAAAGTTTGAGAGATACATCTGATATGCCTGCCGCGCGCGCGGAACCACCTGCGTGCGATACTTCTCGGCCATCGTCTGCGCGTTGCGATACTCGCGGAAAGTGGCGGCCAGTCTTGTGCGAAAAAGCAGTTGCAAGCGCTCAAGCTCGCGCTCGGCGATGGCAAGCTCCGCTTCGGCTGCCGCGATGCCGCCCCGGTTGCGGTTAAAGATCGGCACATTCACGCCGACCTCGATGCGACCTTCCGCGCCCTTCTTTCGTCCGTCCTGCTCAACTATCTCGTTGTTGTAGCCGATGCCGCCGCGCACGAAGAGATCGGGAATGCGCTCGGCCTTTTGGCGTGACAAAACGGCGCGTGCGCGCTCGACCCCGACGCGCGCAGTTTTTATCTCGGGGCTGTCGCGCAAAAATGTAGCGAGCAACTGCTCCTCGTCGAGCGCAGCAGCCACATCTTCGAGATTTCCCGCAAGACGCGCGGGGCGAAGCTCTGTGTTTCCTACCATCGCAGCAATGGCGCGCCAAACCTGCTGCCAATCGTTTTGTGCGCGCAAAAATTCTATCTCGGCGCGCTCGGCCTCGATCTCGATTTCAAGTTGATCTGGACGGTCGGCCTGCCCGACGTTGAAAAGCTCTTTGGTAATCTCGACGGCCTCGCGCGCAAGGTCGGCGAGGTCTGCGCGAAGCTCGACCAACTTTTGCGCGCCGAGCGCCTCGAAATAGAGCATGCGGACGGAATTGATGACGCGCATGCGCTGCGTTTCGGCTAAAGCTTCGGCCTGTTTGCGCTCGCTTGCAAAGATGCGTTTGGCCTTGCCGAGCTTTCCGCCGAGCGGGATGCTCTGCTCGATGAACACGCCGTGCTCGCTTGAATCGCGCACGTCTCGAAAGACGAGTTCTTCACCGAAGTAGCCGACGACCGGATTGGGAAAAGCGCCTGCCTGACGACGGCGGCCTTCTGCTGCGCGGATCGAGCTTTCGGCCTGCGCAAGCGTCGGATTACGTTCAGTCGCCATTCTCTCCAACTCTTCGAGCGTCACGGCTGGCGCTTCCGGAATGATTGATCTGCCGGTGCGGCTCTTTACGCGCGGCGGCTGTTGCTGCGGCTGTGCGGTCTGATGCTGGCTGTGATCTACTGTCGGCGAGGGTTGCTGTTGCTGATAAGCGGACGCAGACGATCTGGCTACTGCTGTCGCCTGTGAGACTGTCGAAGCAAGCAGCGACATAACGACGAGCGCGGTGAAAATTTTGCGCCTCAGCAAATCGAGGCGACGACAGCGTGACATATATTTTCTCTCCTCTGGCGACAAAAGCAGATGCTTCTCATAACAGAATGCGTTCCGGTGGTTAACGATTAGCAGTTTTTATTGAGAGACGGAAGCGCGCAAGCCCGGAAGCGCAGACCCGAAACGGCGCATCGCTCAATTAATCTTTGCAAGGAGAGACAAAGCTCATACCGACAGCGCCGAGCCTTTCGCACAACTGCTCCAGGTTCTATCAGTGGGCCGGGCGAGCCTGTAGAAACCGCGTCCCTAAAGTCAAAGGGCGACCACGCGCGTGGTCGCCCTTTGACTCCAATTGATGCCCTCGGAGGGACTTGAACCCCCAACCAACGGATTATGCATGCCACTACGACTTTCGCCGCACCCGTCCACACAGGGAAGGGTTTTGTGGTCTGGACTTTCTCTTCGCTTTACGCGTCTATCGTCAAGTCTCTACACCTTCCCCAATTTTTCCTTGGGGCTTGGCTCGGGATTACCATATCGCTTTCGCAACTTAGGCTTCCCCGAATTTGACAGATTCTACAGAGCGCGCCTGAAACAGCCTTAACACTCAATCCCGGCTGAGTGTGACGCGTCTGCAACCCTACTTTGAAGATCATCTGAAAGAATCGAAACTCTTCCGCTTAGACCGTTCAAAGACCCGAGTCCGCTGCTCTAACCATTGAGCTACAAGGGCGTAACCGTCAGGAAATGCCGGACGATTATAGGTTTCGCTGGTTGTCATCGCAAGCCCCCTTGCAAAGCGCCCAACTCGTCACGCAATAGCCGTCTCCCGTCACCGAATACAGGCGGTTCGTCACAAATCCATTTTTCCGCACGCCGCGTTTGCGATAGAATGCGCCGCTTCTTTTTGTGAGAGGTGGTTTGCACTGCGCGTCTTGCGACCGTCGCAAAAATCTCACTCGAACGTTCACACGTCCTCGAAAATTTTTCTGCAAGCGAAAATTTTTCCGCAAACGTAACCGGCCAAAGACGCGTAAGGTACATTTTCAGTCAGGCCTATCCTTAACCAGAATCGAAAGGGCGGCGCGCTCGAAGCCCCCGGAAAGTGGAGAAACAAGAGAAATGCAGAGACGCGATTTCCTGTTGCAAGGCTCGGTCGCCTTAACGGCCGTCGCCGCAAGCGACGCTTGGCTCGAACGCGTAGTCAAGGGCGAGACGATAAAGAATCCCCCCATCCTCGACACATATTTCCAAGTCGGCAAAGAGGATATGCAAAAGCTCATCGCAGCCGCTCTTTCAAAGGGAGCAGATTTTGCCGACCTCTTTTTTGAATACCGCATCACGTCCGATCTCTTCTTTGAAGAGGATCAGGTCAAGCGCGCGCGTCGCGGCATCGTCTCCGGCGTAGGCATACGCGCCATTCGCGCCGATCAGGTCGGCTATGCCTTCTCCGAAGATTTGTCGATGGAAAGCATGCTGCAAGCCGCGCGCGCCGCCGCCGCCATCGCCAGCGACGCAACCGCACGCGCAAAAGTCGTCGGCGTAACCGACGCGAAATTTAAGAACCTCTACCCTGTCGCAGACCTCGCCACCACAGCCGACCTGACAAAAAAACTCTCCCTCATACGCGAAGCAAACGACGCGGCCAAGGCCTACAGTCCGAAGATTGCGCGCGTGCAGGTCAACTTCGCCGACGAAGTTAAGTATCTCGCTTACGCAAACTCGGACGGCATCGCGTGGCAGGACGCTCAACCGCTCTTTACCTTCACCGCCTCCTGCATCGCCGAGGAAGGCACGAACCGCCAGCAGGCCTACGAGACGGGCGGCGGTCGCATCGGCCTCGAATATTTTTCACAGAAGCGCAAGCCCACCGACATCGCTAAAGAAGCGGCGCGTCTCGCCGTCCTTAATCTCGGCGCGCAGGAAGCCGATGCCGGCCCGCAGACGGTCGTCTTAGGGCCGGGAGATTCCGCAGTGCTTTTGCATGAAGCGGTCGGTCACGGACTCGAAGCCGATTTCAACTGGAAGAAGCTCTCAAACTATTCAGGGCGCGTCGGTCAAAAGGTCGCTTCAGACCTCTGCACCATCATCGACGAAGGACTTTTCGCCAACATGCGCGGCACGATCAACGTGGACGACGAAGGCAACGCGCCGACCGCAACGACGCTCATCGAGAAGGGCACGCTTCGCGGCTATATGTGCGACCGCATCGCGGCCAAACAGCTCAATGTCAAACCAACCGGCAACGGGCGACGCGAGGCTTACAATCATGCTCCGATGGCGCGCATGACAAACACATACATGCTGCCCGGAAAGAGCGACCCCGAAGAGATCGTCCGCTCGGTCAAGCGCGGCATCTACGCCAAGCGTTTCGCGGGCGGGCAGGTTGACATCACAAAGGGCGACTTCACCTTCACAGTGCTTGAAAGCTACCTGATTGAAGACGGCAAGATTACCGCGCCGCTCAAAGACGTAACCTTGATCGGCAACGGCCCCGACGTGATGACAAAAGTCGAGATGGTCGGAAACGATCTGAAGTTTACCGACGGCGGTTGGACGTGCGGCAAGTCGGGCCAATCCGTGCCCGTCGGCATGGGCATCCCGACGACTAAGGTCTCAGAGATCACGGTCGGCGGCACAAAGGTCAAGAAGGCTTAAAGCGAGAAAGGAGAAAAGAGAGAATGCAGGACTATAGAAATCTCGCCAGCGAACTCGTCGCGGCCTTCCGCAAACAGGGCGTTGACGCATCGGACGTTTTCATCGTCACCAGCTCAAACTTCAACACAACGGCGCGCGTCGGGCAGATTGAAAAACTCCAACAGTCGATCTCAAAAGGATTGGGCATGAGGATTTTTAAGGGCGGCGCGCAGGCTTTGACCTTTACGACCGATTTCACCGACAAGTCGGTCAAAAGTCTTGCGGCGCAGGCGCTCGACATCGTGCGCGTCTCAAACCCCGATAAATACAACGGCCTCGCACCGAAAGAGCTTGTCGGCTCTTACGACGGCAAGCTTCAGTTGTTTGACGAGTCGCTTGCTGCGCTATCGCCGCAGCGCAAGATCGAAATCGCAAAGGAGATGGAGGCGGCGGGCCGCGCCTTCGACAAACGCATCACAAACTCGCGCGGCTCAAGCTGGTCGGACACGACCCGGCAGGTGACGCTTGCAAACTCCGACGGCTTTACCGATCAATACCGGACGACTTCTGCAAGCATGTCTCTGAGCATGCTGGCCGAAGAGAACGGTGTAAAGCAGACCGATTTCTGGTTTTCGACAAACCGCTTTGTCTCAAAGCTCGCCACGCCAAAAGAGGTCGGCGAAGAGGCCGCGCGCCGCGCCGTGCGCAAGCTCGGCGGTCGCAAGATAAAGTCGCAAAAAGTTCCGGTCGTCGTCCCGCCCGAAGTCGCTTCGGATTTGGTCGGGATGGTTTTTGGCGCGGCCACAGGCGGGAGCATCTTTCGCAAGGCCTCGTTTCTGATCGGCAAAGTCGGCGAGACGATTGCCTCGCCGCTTGTCACAATCATCGACGATGCGACGATTGAAGACGGGCTTGCTTCAAGACCATTTGACGGCGAGGCCGTGCGTTCGTCAAAGGTCACGCTCGTCGAAAACGGAGCGTTGAAGACCTATATCTGCGACGCGTATTCGGGTCGTCGCCTCAACCTCAAACCCACGGGACACGCGGGGCGCGGTTATGCTTCGGGGCCGTCGGTCAACTCGACCAACCTCTACATGAAGGCGGGCGCAAGCGACCCCAAAGAGATCGTCAAAGGCGTAAAGCAGGGGCTTTTCGTCACCGAGCTTTTCGGGCAGGGCACAAACTTCGTCACGGGCGATATCTCGATGGGCGCGGGCGGCTTCTGGATAGAAAACGGCGAGATCACATATCCCGTGCAGGAGATTACGCTGGCGGGCAATATGCTGACGCTTCTGAAATCCGTTGCTGCCGTCGGCAACGATCTTTCGTTTCGTCTCGGCAGCACTGCCGCTCCGACCATCCTTATCTCTGAAGCGACAATCGGCGGGGCTTAACAGGCAACCTACACGTTAGAGAAAAAGCGGCCCTCACAACACCGGGAAGTGAGAGCCGCTTTTTTTGTCCTTTTTTAGAAGTGAACGTGCGTGGGACGGCAATCGCCGCCGTCTAACGTTAAATGACCGAAGCATTATCGGCGGATGCGGCCGCCAGAGAATTTTTTAGTCCCTCAATTTGTCGGCGGTGTCTCTCCTCGTGAAGACCGACGAAGGCGAGCCATTGATAAAGATTGAGCGGGCCAAAGGCCGGGTGCGGGTATTTGTATTCGGAGAGGTCAAGAGCCTCGATGCGTGGTCGCAGCTCGTGGAGCGCGGCGCGCGAGGCGCGCAGGCGTGCGAGCGCGTCGGCAATGCTCACGCCGCCCTTTGGCAGAGCCATCTCGGGCGCTTGATACTTTTCGCGGCTCGCGCGTTCGGCTGCGGCGCGCAAATCGATTGTCGCAATGCGCCCCGCTTCTGCGGCGCGCGGCGCACCTTCACTCTCAGCCTTGGCAAGTGTTAGAGCGGTGAGCTGGCCGACGCGTTCTTCGATGATGGCAAGGTGCTCGGCAATCTCTGCGACCGACCAGCGTTCGGGCGAATCACGCAAACTCTCATGCTCAATGCTTGCGCTCTCCAGCGCCGCCGAAAGTCCCGCGCGCGTTTTGTCAATCGCGTCAAAAATTTCCGTAACGCTTGTATAAGTCAACATCCGTTTCTCCTTTGAAGATTGCTCGTCAGAGATGTGCGAGGCGGCTAAAAACTTTTTGCGCCGCAGGCGATTCTGTTGCTGCTGCTCGGTCTATTTACGCCTGTTGCGCACGCGCCGGATGACATGCGCTTTTGGCATTGTCACTAGATTGGCGTTATCACTAGAGCAGCGTTGCCTGCGGACTCAAACGCACGCCGTGCCAGCGCACATAGCGCACCGTCGGTACAGGCTCATTTGAATAAAAGTGAACGAAGGCCGTCTGCACAAAAAGAATCTCAGGCTCCGTCCATGCCAGACGCACGACCGGATTAAAAGAGTTGAGCACGACGCTTCCGACGGGCGGGGCTTGACCGCCGCCGCCGGTCGTCTGTCCGTCTGCCGCGTTTGAATTAGCGTCCTTCTTAAAAATCTTCGCGTCGTATTCAAGCGAAGACTTCCAGAGCGGTTCTTCGAGCGAGATGTTTGCGCCGGTCGGCTGCGCGCCTCCAACATCGTAGATAGCAATTGTTTTATCAAACGCGGTGGCGACCTTTGACGCATCGGGCGACCATGCGGGCGGAGCGTCCGCCAGACGGTCGTCAAGCAACCGCTCCTGCCCGTCGAGCGTGATGATGCGTGGTCGTCCGCCCGGCATCTCGCCTTTGTCTTTGCGCGCGTTCCATTCGTCTTCACGACAGGCGAGCGCAGCGACGGCGCGCGCCTCGGGCGACCACGACAGCTCAAAATAGATGAGGCCGTCGCGCATGG
Source organism: uncultured bacterium (assembly GCA_965365725.1). Classification (GTDB taxonomy): domain Bacteria; phylum Acidobacteriota; class Blastocatellia; order Pyrinomonadales; family Pyrinomonadaceae; genus DASQDT01. The sequence goes on from CBDUCU010000017.1 coordinate 11,748, forward strand.
TGAGGGGTCGCATCGATGCGCCGTCGCGGTCGGAGACGTAAATCTGCTCGGTTGAGAATGTTTGGATGGGCGCAAAGACCGGAGCAACGGTCGGCATCGGAGTCGGAGCTAAAGGATCGACGGGGGTTGCGCCCGTTTGAGCCGTTGGATCGACGGGCGGCGCGGTCGTCTCCAAGCCGGGGTCGGGCGTGGCCGAAGCGACTGCCGGGTTGCGCACGGCGATAAAAGCGAAGCTTTGCCCGTCGGGCGACCAAGCCACCGTATCCCGAAACACGCCGATCATCTCGCGCGGCATGAGGTTGCGCAGGAACACGCCGTCTGCCGAATACAAATCCATTCGGAAATCCAGGCCTTCGGTCTCGCTTGTTCCGTAGAGCGCGAGCGCGCGCTGTCCATCGGGCGATAAAACCGTGCGCAGAAGCTCTTCGGTCGGTCGGCGCGCCTCGAAATCGCGTTGGATGGCTTCGAGTTTGTCGGCTGTCGCAGTTGCGTTTCTCAAATACTCCGGCAAATTCTCTTCCGCCACATCCGCCTCAAAACGAAAGGCGAGACGCTCCGCCGGCACGTCGCGCATCGTCTTTGGACGAACGCTCAATCCATCCCTCGCGCTCTCGCACGCGACCGCAATGCAAACAAGCGCAAAGACAATCAGCGCGCGAATAAAAATGCTCACACCAAAAAAATTTTTGAATTTATTCCTCATCGCCAAACAGCGATGATAGAAAGCGTTGAAGAATGTGTCAAAGAGGATAATTGAGAGTTGTTCGTCGTCAGCAGTCCGTTGTCCATTGTTCTCGGGTGCGCGACTCCGCGCATTTATCAAAAGGCTCAAGCCGAGTTGCAAAATAAAGAACAACTGACGGCGGACAACTGACAACGGATAAACTCACCTATTCCGCCATTCGGGTTTGCGCTTCTCCATAAAAGCCCTGAGACCTTCTTCCGCGTCCTCGGTCTTCATCAGCTCGTTGAGATAAACGTCTTCGGCGGCGGCCAGAGCGTCTTCGAAGGGTCGGCCTTGTGCAAGATCGAGCGCGCGGCGCGTCATCTCAAGCGCGGGCGCGGACAGCTCGCGCAGACGCGTGAGGATTTCCTGTAGCTTCGCTTCCAACCTTCCTTCTTCGACGACGTGCGTGACTAAACCGATGCGCTGTGCTTCCGCCGCGTCGATCAGCTCGCCCGTCAAAATCATCTCGCGCGCACGCCGCTCGCCGACGACGCGCGGCAGCAGCACCGCCGCGACGGGCGGGAAAACGCCGAGTTTGATTTCCGGCTGGCCGAAGCGCGCGCGCGCAGTCGAGATGACGATGTCGCACGCGGCGACAAGCTCGCAGCCGCCGCCGAGCGCTGCGCCGTCAACCTTGGCGATGGTCGGTTTGGCAAGCTGAATCATCGTGCGAAAGATAGAGTGAAACGAATCGAGCATCTGATAGATCGTCTCGGCCTGATGCTCTTCGACCGACACGCCCGCACTAAAGGCGCGAGAGTCTGCGCCCGATTCAAAGACGACGGCCAACACGTCGCGCATCGTCATGCAGTCGGTCAGCGCGCTCTCGATCTCGCGCATCATCGCAATATCGAAGATGTTGAGCGGCGGGCGCGCAAACGTCAGACGTGCAACGCGGTTTTCGACGCGGAACAGTATGTTCTGATAATTTTCTCCCATCGTTTCACCTCGCGTTGTTTGTAATTTGTGGCGGCGGCTTGCAACCGCGCGGCGCGTGCGTCTGATGATAGCACGCGGCGCTTGATGAAAAATGGCATGATCAAGACCCACGTCGAGATACGAGACATCACACGCGTCGAAGAGATACGCGCCGTCGAAGAGTTGCAAAAGCAGGTCTGGGGCATGAGCGACCGCGACATCGTCTCAGTCTTTATGATGGCGGCAACAAACGCGGTCGGCGGAATTCTGCTCGGGGCTTACGACGAGGATGCGCTCGTCGGTTTTGCTTACGGCTTTGTCGGACTCGAAGCGGGACAAGCGATCCTGCATTCGGACATGCTCGCGGTCAGAAGAGAGTATCGCGCGAAGGGTGTCGGCTACCGTCTCAAATGTGCGCAACGCGAGCGCGCGCTTGAACGAAACTTACGGCTGATGACCTGGACTTTCGATCCCTTGCAGGCGGCAAACGCGCATCTCAATTTTGCCAAGCTCGGCGTAGTCTCCGCGCGCTACCTCGTCAATTTTTACGGCGAGCAAAGCTCAAGTTTTCTACACACGACCGGCACGGACCGTCTCTGGTTGACGTGGCCGCTTGAGAGCCTGCGCGTCAAGCGACGCATCGAGCACGGCCCGCCCGTCGAAGACGTACGCGAGATGGAACGCTTGCCCGCGCTCGTCAAAGTCAACGTCGACGATTCACCCGCAATCTGCGATGCGTTTGATTTGTCGGAAGCAGGACGCGTGCTTATCGAGATACCGTCGCAGATCGGAAAAGTTCAGGAGCAAAACCCCGCATGCGCACAGGCCTGGCGCGCGGCAACGCGACGCGCGTTTACAAAAGCGCTCGATAAGGGTTTTATCGTCAAGGAATTTTTCAGACGCGAAACGAAGGGAGTTTACTTGCTGACTTCACAAGAAACATTTGAAAATATCGCAGCGCCGAGTTAGTAGCGGCGACGTCGGTTAGCTTTGATCGTTTCTTTAGACTGAAGTTGACAGCAAGAGAGGATTTCCGGTCGTGTCAATTATTGCGTGCGCCAAGTGTGGCGCGAAAAATCGTGTGGACGAGCGCGCGGCCTCGTTTCGCCGGCCCGTGTGCGGCAGGTGCGGGGCGCAACTCGAAGCGGGCGCTGCGACAAGCACTCATCCTGAGACGGTGACGGATGCGACGTTTCAATCAACTGTCGTCGAAGCCAAGGGGTTGCCCGTGCTTGTCGATTTCTGGGCCGCCTGGTGCGGGCCGTGTCGCGTGGTTGCGCCCCTGCTCGATCAGCTCGCCGCCGAATCTAATGGGCGTTATCGCATCACAAAACTAAATGTTGATGAGAACCCGCGCACCGCCGCGCAGTTTTCAATCCAGAGCATCCCGACGCTTCTCATCTTCAAAGACGGACAACTCGTTGACCGGCTCACCGGCGCACAACCAAAACAGACAATCGCCTCGCGTCTCGCTGCTCATATCTAAGCGATAAACGGCCGTTGCTTCATACAATATTGCTTCACACAATGATGCGGGCCGTGTCACACTACGCGCCGCCGAGCAAAACCTTTCTCTCACAAACCGTCGGAGGTCGATCATAGAATGAACACGTCAAACGCTTACAAGCTGGTCACACTCTTATTGCTGTTTGCATTTCTCTCATGCGGCTTTGTCTCGACGCAAACAGTGCGTGCGTCGGAGCTGCTTTCGTCGAGCGCGCAGACGGCGAGAAAAAAAGCGCGTCGCACGGTAAAGAAGCGCGTTGCTCGGAGTCGTGCGCGTCGAAGCACAAACAATTCTGCAAATACAATCCCGCGCAACATTCCCGTAGTCATCGGCAATAGAGACGTTGACGCGTCGCCGCAGAGTGGAGTCGTTGGGCCAATCGGCCCCGTCGCACCAACTTCAAACGACAACGCGGCGCAATCGCCCGCCAATTCAAACGCGCAACGCCGTGTAAGCATCGCGGGCGGCGTGCTCAACGGTAAGGCCATACATAAGTTCGCGCCTGAATATCCACCCATCGCTAAGGCCGCGCGCGCGCAAGGCTCGGTCAGCGTACAGATCACTGTTGATGAGGAAGGGCGTGTTATCGACGCAAAGGCCGTTAGTGGCCATCCGCTTCTACAAGCATCAGCCGTCTCGGCGGTGCGTCAATGGAGATTTTCGCCGACTCTGCTCTCGGGCCAACCCGTCAAAGTCACAGGCGTAGTGATCGTCAACTACAATTTGCAGTAAGCGTCGGGCGAGACCCGGTGGTTAAAGCGTCCGATCTCTTTTAACTGTCACTTGACTTCAACTTGAACCTCGCGCTTGCCGCAGGGCGAGTTGAAGACCGCGACAAATGTGCCGGGCTTGCCGCTGACAGAGCTGATCGTAAACTTCTGCGCGGTCGCTTCCATATCGCGCGGCTCGGCAAGGATAACGATATCGGCCCAGTTCGGAGTCGTCGCGGTGATTTTTGATAAGTCGCCCGCGCCTTCAAAGCTCACATTGACGACAGCCGCGCCGCCGTTTGCTTTGACGCTCAAAGGCGACTCGCTGACAGCGAGAGTGCAGGAAGCGTTGCTGCCCGTTTGTTCTTTGACGACCGCAGCAGGCGGTTCGGAGACAAGAGCGGGGGTGGGAAGCGGCGTAGGCTCAGGCGTGTTGGAAACATTTGTCTCGGTTTTCGCCGGTTCGGTGCTGGTTGTTTCCAGTTTTGGATCGTCTCTCTGTTCAGTTTCGTTTTTTGATTCCTCTTTCTTTACATCTTCCTTCTTAACATCTTCTTCCTTTGGCGTTTCCCGCTGACTCTGTTCAGTCTGCTTCTCTTCCGGTTTTGTTGATTCTGATTTTGTCGCATCACTTATGGGCGGCTCTGAGGTCTGCGTCGGCGGCAACGATTGCTTCGACGTTGTTTCAGGCTTCGTGCCGATCTCGGCGGGCACTTCGACCGGCTTCGTGGCCTGCTTGGTTGTGAGCGTGAAGGGCTGCGCGGGTTTCTGCGTCGAGGCTGCGGCTGCCTGCCCGCTCAAAAGACGTTCGAGTCCTGCGTCCGAGCCGTTATTAACACGACGGAAAAGCTCTTCGATGATGGGTCGCCGCGCAGGGTCGGGTGCCAGCCTGTAAGCTCTCACGTAAGCCATCAAAGCATCGACGTGGCTGCCCGTCGCATCGAGCGCCGCGCCGAGATGCCACTGCGACGCGCGCCACCAAACGCTCTCTTCCGGCAAGACGTTGACCGCACGCTTCAAACGCACGACTGCCTCCGCGTGTTTGCCCTGATGATAGAGCGCCCAGCCCGCAAGGTCTTCGATGCGACCGCGCATAATCTTTGAGCGTATCTCGCGCGGAAGCGAAGGCACGTTGACGACCCTGCCGGTTGCGCGCGCCTGTGCGCGTGCCTCGCCGAGATCGCTTGCCAGAAGCGCAACGGGGCCGGCGGCTGCATCAAGCGAGGCATCGACCCCGTCTATCGCCTCGCCCGTTTGCTCGACGGCTGAAGCGAGTCCGATGCCTCGTTCAAGCAGCCGACTTGCCGCATACAACTGCCTGAAGGCGCGCATCTCGTCGCTGCCCGAAGCAAATTCGCGCGCCGCTTCGACAGCCTGTTTTTCATCCGACGCGCCCAGCCGCGTCGCAAGATGAAAGGCGAGCAGCGCCTTGAGCATGCGCGCATTCTCCGGCGTGTCGGCTGCGTTGTGTAAGAGCGTGCTGGCGCGAAATTCAGGCGCGAGCAGTTCCCGAAAATCTGCGGCGCGCGCGTGCGTGCGCCCCGCAAGGTAAGTTTCAAGCTGACCATCCTTGAGCGCAAAGCTTCGAGCAAGCGTCTCGGCGGCTTCAGTATAAAAACCTGCTGCGGCAAGCGCGGTCGCAAGCTCGTAATCAAGC
>CBDUCU010000018.1:0-17133 GCA_965365725.1 uncultured bacterium
TACTACTCACTTAACTTACTGCTCAATCGATTTTGAGTTCAAACGGCATCATCGCCATTGCTTCACCGCGCTGCATGCGGTCGAACATGCGCGCGTAGCGGAAGGCGCGTTGCGCGTCGCGCGGCAGCGCATTGATGACGGCCTGCTCGCGTCGGCGTGCTTCGATTGCGGCGCGGTCTTCGCTGTCGCCGCCGAACATTTGCTCGAAGAAGGTGCGCGGGGCGGGGAAGACGACGCGGCGCACGCCCTTGTCGGCGGGGATGTTTGCCAGCTCTTTTGCGACTTCGACGGCGCGGTCTAATCCGCCAAACTCATCGACCAGCCCGCGCTCTTTGGCCTGCGCGCCCGTCCACACGCGCCCCTGCGCGATCTGATGGACGGCCTCGACGTTTGGATACTTGCGACCTTCCGCCACCTTCGGCAAAAAGTCGTTCCAGTAAAAGCCGTCGATCATGCCTGTAAAACGCTTCCACTCGTCTTCGGTAAACTTCTCGGTCTCGCGGAACATGCCTGCATTTTTGCCGCGCAGAACATATTCGCTCGAGATGCCGAGCCAATCATAGAAACCCTTGACGACGGGCTTTCCGGCAAACACGCCGATTGATCCCGTAATGGTCGCCGGTTGTGCGACGATGCGGTTGGCATTCATCGAGATGTAGTAACCGCCCGATGCCGCCACGTCGCCCATCGAGATGACGACGGGCTTTTTCTGCTTGGCCGATGCAACCGCGTTCCAGATCAAATCCGACGGGTAGATCGAGCCGCCCGGACTGTCAACGCGGATGACGATGGCCTTGATGCCTTTGTCGTCGCGCGCGTCGTTGATAGCTTTGACGACCGTATCTGAGCCGACCGCCTGGTCGCCGCCAAAAGAGCCGTCGTCGGTTTTCCCCGACCCGATAGCTCCCGAGGCATAGATGACGGCAATGCGCTCGCCCTCGTTGACACCGAGCGATTCGGCCCGCACGCGTTTATATTCGCCCATCGAGACGGTGCGCAGTTTCTCGTCGTCTTTGTATCCGCCGACGCGTTTCTTTAGCTCCGCCTCGACCTGTTCACGATAAAGCGCGCCGTCGATCAGACCAGCCCGTTCGGCATCCTTCGCCGTGATGGGCGCGTTGTCGATGAGAGTAGCGATATCTTCAACCGACTTCTTGCGATCCTTCGCCAACGTCTCTTTATAGCGATTGAAGAAATCATCCAACAGTGCGTTTAAGACCTCGCGCTGCCCCTCAGACATCTCTGTGCGCGTGTATGCGTCGGGCGCGTTCTTATATTTGCCGATCTGATAGAACTGCATCTCGATGCCGAGCTTATCGAGCGAACCCTTAAAGAACATCGCCTCGGCTGCGATGCCGTTGATAAAGAGGTCGCCGATGGGCGCGACATAGACGCGGTCGGCGGCGGTCGCAATGTAGAGTTCTTTGTCCGCGCCGTATTCCATATAGGCATAGACGGGTTTGCCGGAGGCGCGGAAATCGGCGATGCCGTCACGAATCTCAGCCGCCTTTGCCCACCCGACCCCGACAAAACCGACATCAAGGAGAACGGCCTCGACGCGTTTATCGGCCTTCGCCTTTTTCAGCTGCGTCAGCAGGCCCGTCAGAGAGTTCGATTCCGCGCCGAGAAACTTCGACGCAAACGGGTCTTCGTTGACATGATCGGGCAGAGACCCCTCGACCTTCAGGACGAGCACGCTGCGGTCGCGTATGTTCGGCTCGCTCTCGCGCAGGCTCATAATGAGCAGAGCAATTGCAAGTCCGACGACGAGGCCGAGCGCCAATACAACGCCGAGAATAATAAGGACGGTTTTTCGAGCACGTGACATTGCCATAAATTTTCACCAAAAACTTTGAATTTTAGTCAGCGACCCTTTCATCGAACGGGCCCGGTGTAGTTACGAGACGCAGGCCGAAAAGGTTTATGAGATAAGCATCTGGCGGCAAGCAATGAGCAAAAGAGGTTCAGCCGCATTGATTAAATGTTGCTCTGCGAAAATGTTTTTTTACTGCTTATCGCTCACTTTTTAACGATCCATCCGCCGCCGACAACTTCCTCGCCGCGATAGAAAACTGTCGCCTGTCCGGGCGTGACGGCGCGCTGCGGCGCGTCGAAACGAACATGCACGCGTTTGTCGCTCAAAGGCGTGATAATGGCCGACGCTTCCGTGTGACGATAGCGTATGCGCACGTCTGCGCGGATGGGTTCGGTTGGCTCGTCGAAGGCGACCCAGTTTACGCCCGCCGCAGTAAACTCGTCCGAGAGAAGCTCGTCTTCGTGGCCGACGACGACGCGGTTCTCTTCCGGCTCGACGCGCACGACGTAGAGCGGCAATTGACGCGCAAGACCTAGCCCGCGACGCTGCCCGACCGTGTAGCGATGAATGCCGCCGTGCTCTCCCAAAACGCGCCCGCTCGCGTCAACAATCTCGCCCGCCTGCGGCGCACGCGCCTTGTCGCCTTCGGCCTCCAGATAGCGGTCGATAAAACCTGAATAATCGCCGTCAGGAACAAAACATATCTCCTGCGATTCGGCCTTTTCCGCGACCGGAAGATTTGCCGTGCGTGCCGCCGCGCGCGCGTCCGTCTTTGTCGATTCGCCTAAGGGAAACAACGCGCGTGAAAGCTGCGCTTGCGTCAGCTCCCAAAGAAAGTATGTCTGATCCTTGCGCGCATCACGCCCGCGCAGGAGACGATAGCGATTTGATGCTTCGTCAAAGAGGACGCGTGCGTAATGGCCGGTTGCGACCTTGTCGCAGCCCAGACTCTCTGCCATGCGGTCGAGCGAAGCAAACTTCAAACGACTGTTGCACGCAACGCACGGAATCGGAGTCTCGCCCGCAAGATAACTTTCGACAAACGGCTTGACCACGTCGCGCTCAAAATCTTCTTCGAGGTTTAAGACGTAGAAGGGAAACCCAAGCTCTGCGGCCACGCGGCGCGCGTCATAAACGTCGTCCAAAGAGCAGCAGCGCGAAGGCAGCGGCTCTCCGTTTTCATCCACACTGAGGCCGCGACGCTGGTTCCACAACTGCATCGTAAAGCCGACCAGCTCATGCCCCGCGTCCTTTAAAATCGCCGCCGCCGCAGAGCTGTCAACCCCGCCGCTCATCGCCACCGCAATCTTCATCTTGAATCAAAAATCCTCGAAAAGCTCAAATTTGCCGCGCAATTTGGCAGGTGTTAAGATGCCACAATCGCAGAAGATTCTCGCATTTTGTGCGACGCTTTAAGGATACCGCAGCAACGTCTAAACGTCATTTGCGTAGAGCCTTAACGCACGGGTTTGGAAGATTTGAACGCCGGGGTTTGTATCTGAAAATTTATGCCTGAGAGAGCAATCGAAGAATACGTCGTCGCAGACGAGCCTTACTATCTAAGGGTCGCGCAGGAAGTGGAGCTGTTTGAGGCCGCGCACGCAGCACACCTGCCCGTCATGCTCAAAGGCCCTACGGGGTGCGGCAAGACGCGCTTTGTCGAGCACATGGCGTGGCGGCTGCAAAGACCTCTGATTACAGTCGCGTGTCATGAAGACCTTTCTTCAACAGACCTTGTGGGGCGTTTTCTTCTCGAAGGTGAAGAGACCGTCTGGCACGACGGCCCTTTGACGAGTGCGGTCAGACACGGCGCAATCTGTTATCTGGACGAAGTGGTCGAAGCGCGCAAAGACACCGTCGTCATCATCCATCCTTTAACTGACGATCGCCGTCGTCTGCCTATCGAGAAGCGCGGCACGATTCTCGACGCGCCCCCCGATTTTATGCTCGTCGTCAGCTACAACCCCGGCTATCAATCGATCCTCAAAGACCTCAAACAGTCAACGCGTCAACGCTTCGTCTCGCTTGAATTCGACTACCCGCCGCCCGAACTCGAAGCAGAGATCGTCGCGCGCGAAGGCGGAATAAAACCGGAGACGGCGCGCGACCTCGTCCTCATCGGACAGAAGGTGAGAAATCTGCGCGGTCACGGTCTCGAAGAGGGAGTCTCGACGCGCCTGCTGATCTACGCCGCACAACTCATCGCGCGCGGCATCGCGCCGACTCTTGCGGCAGAAGTCGCGCTCTCGTCGCCCATCACCGACGACAGAGATTTGCAGCGCAGCATACGCGAGATTGTAACGACCGTAATCTGAAAATTAATATCTGAAATGGAATCAGCAAATGCCGCTTCCTCACCTTGAAGGCACAGGTGACTTGCCGGAAGGGGTGCATCGCGCGACGTTAGCCGAAATGCTTGCGCTCTTTGGCAACACACAGAGAAGACAACTGCTCACCGCAAGGCTGCTTCGCATTTATCAAGACGCACTCTCGACAGGCGGACTCGAACGTTTTATCGTTTTTGGTAGTTTTGTCACGGCGAAGCCTGATCCGAACGACATTGACATCGTGCTTATCATGCGCGACGATTTTGACTTGAGCATTTGTGCTGTTTCAGTGCGTAAACTCTTCCACCATCTTGAGGCGCAAGAAGAATACGGAGCGAGTATTTTCTGGATGCGCCCGTCGATGCTTATACTTGAAACCATCGACGAATTTCTTGCACACTGGCAAGTCAAACGTGATGGTACAGGGCGAGGCGTCATAGAGATCACAACATGATTCACAACGATCAAGAGTTGCAGACCACGCAAAATCGCATCGAGTATTTTTACCGTCTGTTGGCTCAGCTACGTGTGACGACCAAGCCGGATGAGTTTCATGCTGTGGCGAGCGGATATAGGGCCGAGATCGCGCGGATGCAAGAAGAAGTGCTCGATTATCTCACCCGTCATTCAAGCGAGCCGACCCCGGCTGAAGCAGCCTAACCGCGCTTAAGTAGTGACAAGTGCGCCGATGTCTCACCACTTTCTGATAAAAAATCTCATCTTTTCCTGATGTAAGTTCCGTCGAATGCGACCGTCCAGGTTTTACCTTCGTCAGCGGATTGCTCCCAGAGCTGGCGCACTTTGTCAGAAGAGAGCTTGGAGAACGTGAGACGGTTGATGATCTTCTTCCCGTCTCGGGGTCGCGTGCTCTCGCCCGCCAAACGCATCTCGCCGTCTTTGTATTCGCCGGAAAGCTCAAGCACGCTTCCCGCACTATCTATCCAAGTCTGCTGCCACTTGCCTTTCGCGGCGTTATAGACATTGAAGCTCTTGCCCTCCAAACCACCCGCGCCCGTCCAGTTCTCAAAGACGACGCAATCGCCAAGGATGAGCTTGACGCTGTTTGTGCCGGCCGTTCGTCCCTGCGCTTGTACGTCCCATTCGCCAATCCAAAAATCAAACTGTCTATACTCAGACTTTGTTTTGCATGGCGAGACGGGCGGAGATGTGGTTTGCGCATGGGCAGAGGGAAGAACTGAGGCGGAGAAGGCGAGAACGAGAGCGCGCATGGCTCTCTTAAAAGCAGGAGAGTGCATTTGTGTGGTGCTCCTTTGTGTTTGAATAGCGAGGCGAGTGGTTTGAGAGATGCTGTCCTGAGCGTCTTGGATGCCATCGAGCGAGACGGGTTACAATGTCGGCTCAAAAGTTTTACAACAGCAGGCGTGCAAAACCTTTTGCCGTCGATTGAAGTCTAAAAAGCTGAATGAGCAAACAGAATAACGAACGAGACGGAGTGGATGCCGATTCACTTGAGCGCGAGCTGCGCGAGCAGTTGCGCACGGTGCGCGGCGCGGGCGAGCGTCGGACGATTGCCGGGCTTGTGCGCGAGATCGGCAACCTGCCGGCGGATCGCGCGCGCGCCGCGCTCGAAATCGGCGCGGGACTGGCGGGATTTAGTCTGCGCGTCGGCATCGAATTTTTACGCGCCGCGCCCGAAGCCGCACGCTTGCTTGAACCCGACGAGCTGCGCGCGTGGGGCGAGATGGGTCGCCGTCTGGCAACGGCAGATATCGAGACGGGCGCACAGTTTTTCGCCTCCGGCGTTAAAGATTTAGAGGGCGTTCCGCGCAACATCCTGCCGCTTCTGTTTCAACTTTGCGCGCGACAGTCAACGCTCTCGACCTCAATCGCGCTCGAAACTTTTAGAAACGCATCGAGGCTCGCCCGACAAGTTGGCGATGTCGAGCTACTGTTTTCGGTTTATGAAACAGCCGTCGAGATTGCGCGTCGTTCGGCACGCCACAGCTCGGAATTTCTCGCAGCCACGCCGAGCGCCGTCGAAGCTTTATACATTGCAGGCGGCACAAGCCGTTTGAGTGCGGCGCGCGCAGCAATCAAGCTCGCACACACATTCGCCGTGCGCGCTGGCGGCATCGCCGCCGATCTGTGGGCGGCTCTGCCTGCGTCCATCGAGGGACTCGGCGCGGAAGACATGCTGCGGTTGTTTCACTACGTCGAGGGCTTTCTTGACCGGGGCGGCGCTGCGGCGCTTAACGTCCTTGCTGCAGGCGGCCCCGTCATGCGCGCGCTCCCCGATGCGTTCGACGCGTGGGCAGAGCTTTTGCGCGAAGTGGCCGAACAGTCAAATGCCGCGCTCGTTGCGCTCTCGCGTTTCTCGCCCGCCTTCTTCCGCGAAATGCAAACGCGCGGCAGACGTTCGACCGAGCTTGCGTTGAGAATCATCGATGCCGCGCACGACGTTGCACGCGTTGATGCCGAGGCCGCGATCTGCTGTTTTCGTTCAGGGCCGCAAGCCCTGCGCACAACTTCAATCGAACAGTTTGAGCGTTGGGCCGCCGAAGGACTCGCCAACACACCCGACAACGCGCGCGCTCGCCGCAGCTACTACGCGCTTGAGACGCGGCAGAGCAACGAAAGCTTATCGAGCGGAGGAGCGGGTCTTGCGCTCGAAGAGGTCGCGCAGACCTTGCGTCTCTACATCGAAGGTTTGACGGGCCGCGTCGTCGAAGTAGCATCGCTCTCATCCGTCCCTTCGGAAGCGCGTATCGGCGACGGGCGCACGATTCACCTGCCTTCAAACGTCTCGGAGTTTGGCGATGCGCAGCTCGATTTCAAGCTCTACAAAACGCTTGCCGCGCACGCCGCCGGGCAGATCGAGTTTGAGACGCGTGCGCGCGATACGGTTGAGCTGCGCGCGGCCTATTCATCCATTGCCGAACTCTACGCGCCTGAAAACCTTGATGCGCTCGATGCGTTCGCGCTCGACGGTTACATCAACGATCCTTCAAAGTCAGAACGCGCGCTTGCGCCCGAAGAAGAAGCGCGCCGCCAGAGAGAGAGACGACGAACGCTCCCCGCAGACAGCGATTATCGCGCCGTGCTCGCGCTCTTTCCGCAAAAAGGTCTGGCAACGCGCATCTTCGGCACGCTTGAAAACGGACGCATCGACCGTCGCCTCCGTCATGCGTATCGCGGTCTTGGGCGCGACCTCGATCTGGTGCGCCAGCATTTGCGCGAAAATCGCCCGCGCATCGCCGGTCTGCCCGTTCATCTCGTCCCCTTCGAGCTGCTTTTTCAGATCACGCTCTGCGGCGGCGCGCTCGATGATTCGCGCGCCTTCTATGGGCAGATTGTTTCTGAGCTTGAAACAATCGTCGTAGACTATTTGGCGGGCGCAGAGGCAAGCGTCGGCGACACCTTGATGGCGACCTCGCGCGTCTATTCTCTCTTTCAATCGGTCGTGCCTGAAATGAGCGAGCGTCAGACGGAGGGCGAGGAGCATGCGAGCGATTCGCAAACCTCAGGCGCGCAGGACAGGCTCGAACAGGAAGAGCGCGAAGAGACGAACGAGGAACGCGAGCGACGCGAGGAGCAGAAGCGGCGCGACGCGCGCGAGCTTTTTAATGCATGGGCCAACGCCGAAAACTCCGAAGGCGAAGGCGAAAATATGTTCACCGGCGCAGAGCGCTGGTCGAGCGTCGAATCAATCGAACAGGAGCTTGAGCCGGACGAAGTCGCCTACAGTTATGATGAATGGGATCGTGAGCTGGCCGATACGCGCGTCGGCTGGTGTCGGGTCGTCGAAAAAAAGGTGAAGCGCGGCGACCGCAACTTCGTCGAACTCACACGCTCGCGCTATCGCGGCGTAATCTCCTCGATTCGCTATCAGTTTCAACTGATGAAGCCCGAAAATTTGCGGCGCATCCCGAACGAATTGGACGGAGACGATTACGACCTCAACGCCGTCATCGATTTTGTCATGGACAGACGGGCGGACGGCAGGCAATCAGAACGACTCTACACAAAACGCCTCAGGCGCGAGCGCGACGTGGCCGTCTCGTTTCTGCTCGATCAATCATCTTCGACTGCGCGCACAATCGGGCGACACCCCTTGCAGCCCTACACGCATCCGGGCCGCCGCATCATCGAGGTCGAAAAAGAGGGACTCGTATTGATGAGCGAGGCGCTCGAAGCAGTCGGCGACGCGTATTCAATCTACGGCTTTACTTCCGAGGGCCGACGCAACGTCAAGTTTTACGTCGTCAAAGATTTTAACGAAAGCTATACCGCAGAGATCGAGCAACGCATCGGCGGCATCAACTATCAACACAACACGCGTCTCGGCGCAGCCGTCCGCCACGCAGCCGCGCGTCTCAAACAACAAGAGGCGCGGACGCGTCTTCTCATCGTTCTCTCCGATGGTCGCCCCTACGATCACGACTACGGCGATGCGCGCTACGCACGCGAGGATACGCGTGAGGCTTTGAGACAGGCGCGTCTCGACGGCATTACGCCCTTTTGCATTACTATCGACCGCGACAGCGAGACGGAGCTGCGCGACCTCTACGGCGATGTCGGCTACACGATTATCGACGACGTGCTCTCTCTGCCCGAACGCATGCCAGCCATTTATAGAAGGCTGACGACATGAGTGATGCGCGTCGTGCGGTCAAGTATTGTTATACTGTCTGCGTAACGAGGTTGCTTGCGACAGGAAAGAGCTATGAGCGTCGTAGAAAAATTGGTTATTGAAGGTGGCGGTAAAATCACGCTTCCCGGCGACGTGCTTGACCGCTATGGTCTGACGGAAGAAACAAGCGTTCGCATCATCGAAACGCAGAAAGGCATCTTGCTCGTTCCGTTGACTGATGAGCCAATGAGCGAAGCCTTGTCTGCCGAGTTGCGCGAATGGCAAACGCTTGGCGGTGAAAGCTGGGAGGAGTTTCCTTTTGAGGAGACACAGCCGTGAGCGTCGGCGAATTGCGTTGGGTCGAAATGCCCGCGCGCGCGGCGGACGCGCACAAGCCGGACGACGGCCCGCCATTGTCGTCCAGCAAGCGACGACGCTGCCGACCGTGTTACTCATACCGCTTACCTCACAGCAGGACGCATTGCGCTTTGCCGGAACTGTCCTGATCGATCCTGACCAAGAGAACAATTTGCGCCAGCCCTCGGTCGCGCTTGTCTTTCAACTAACGGCAGTTGATAAAAGTTTTCTTGGCAATCGCATCGGCAGGGTTTCCGATGAGAAGCTCAATGAAATTTGGTCTGCATTCGACAAGTTGACAGGACGTTAACGGGGGCCTGACAAGATTACTCCGCGCAGATTCCGCGTTTGCTCAACTCAATCCGCATTTTATCCGCATCATCATCGGTTGAGCGCAGGCGCGCGCGTCGGGTATCATTATCCTGTTTTATTGGGAAGGGTAGCCTAATGGTAAGGCAGTAGTCTTGAAAACTACCGCGCGAAAGCGTTTGCAGGTTCGAGTCCTGTCCCTTCCGTTTTAGATTGATTTTTACTGTGAGCCGCCCGTCCCTCACGGGTCGCGGGCGGCTTTGGCTTTTGAGATGGAAGCAAGGGGGGCGTTTGGAGTAAGCGACGAAGGGCGATAAAGACGATGAGATTGTCGAATGCTTTTGCGAGTTTGGCGTGGCAGCAGGAGGTGGAAGTCAATCTGCTGGCGCGCGTGTGGCATTACCTGAACTATCAATGGAAGATTGCAGAGTTTCAGTTTTCGGTGGCGAGCATCTCGCTCGGACTCTTTATCTTTATCATCGCGGTCGTCATCGCGCGGACGCTGCGCGCATATCTTGAACGCAGAATGCAGGCGCAGCGTCGTCTCGATGCCGGCGTGCGCTACTCGGTGCTGCGGCTCGTCACTTATACAATCGTCGCCATCGGGGTGCTGCTCGCGCTGCGAACATCTTTTCACATCGATCTTACGTCGCTCGCGGTGCTCTTTACGGCGCTGTCGGTTGGCATCGGCTTCGGTTTGCAGTTTATCGCGGGCGACATCGCCTCAGGTTTTATCCTGCTCTTTGAGAGGCCCGTCAAGGTCGGCGATTTTTTGACCGTCTCCGGCCCCGACTCAAAGCTCATCGAAGGACGCGTCCATACCATCAACCTGCGCACGACGATCATCATGACGAACGACAACGTGGCGGCCGTCGTGCCCAACTCAAAACTCGTCAACAACAACGTCCTCAACTGGTCTTACCGCGAAAGACGTTCGCGCATCTCGATCCCCATCGGCGTCGGTTACGATTCGGACGTGGAGATTGTCACGGAAACTTTGCTGCGCGCGGCTGAAGGCGTGCCCTTCGTCCTCGAAGAGCCTAAACCGAGCGTGCAGTTTATGGAGTTTGGCGACTCGTCGCTCAACTTTCGTCTGCTCGTCTGGACTGATCGCCCGCGTCGTCACCCGCAGATCAAAAGCGAGATCAACTACAATATCCGCAAAATGTTTCTTGCAGCCGGAATTGAGATACCCTTCCCGCAACGCGACGTTAATCTGCGCGGCGGCACGCTCCAGCTCGAACGCCAGCCAACTGAAGATGAATATGTGGATGATGAAACGGAGAGTAAACCCGAAGCGGCCTTGAGACGATAGCGGCCCGTGGGTTGTGACAATCTGATTTCTGACACAAACGGGTTGCGCGAAATGGGCGCAGACGGTTAGGCTTACGCCACTGAATGAGCAGCCATTCAACCTCGCTGACGTTGCTGACGTTATTAGCAAACTTCCACTTCGGAGAACGGAGCTACAGAAGACCGAAATGCGTTCCGCACGCACGCTCCCCACGCCGCAGCGCGGCCCTGTGACCGACAAACGCGAAGCAATCCTTCGCGCCGCGACGCGCGTCTTTGCCGAAAACGGCTACTTCAACTCGAAGGTTGCGGACGTGGCCCGCGTCGCGGGCGTGGCCGACGGCACGGTCTATCTCTACTTCAAATCAAAGGAAGAGATTCTTCATTCGATCTTTGAGCGCAATACGAGCGAGGCCATCATCGAAGGGCGCGAAGAGTTGTCGAAGATCGAAGACCCGCGCGAGAAGCTAAGAAGGATTGCGCGTCATCATCTCGAACGCTTAGGCGCGGATAGAGATTTGGCCGTCGTCTTTCAGGTTGAGCTGCGCAGCTCGACCAAGTTTATGGAAGAATTTTCCGCCGCCGGACTCGCCGAATATCTCAAGCTCATCCGCGAGGTTTTTGAAGAGGGACAAGCCGCCGGTCTCTTCCGGCGAGAGCTCAACGCAAAGATCGTGGCAAAGATTCTGTTCGGCGCTCTCGACGAGATGGCGACCAACTGGATTCTCTCGAAGCGGCGCTACAAACTTGCTCCGATGGCCGACGTGGTGCTTGACATCTTCTTCGAGGGGGTGACTGCGCGATGAAGAATATAAACGCGACGACAAATACAATAACCGCAACGCCTGCTCGACCGGACAATCCCTGCATCCATCCGCCGCGCGTCCCGCTCTCTGCCGACGAGCCGCGCACGCTTGTCGAAGTCCTTGAGCGCGCCATCAAAGTTTATCCGCGCGCAGACGTTCTCAATTACAAACGCGCGGGCGCATGGGTCGCAATCTCTTCGGATGAGTTTCTCTCTCGCGCTCGATCTGTGGCGCTCGGTCTTTATGCTTTGGGTGTGCGTCGCGGCGACCGCGTCGCCATTCTTTCGGAAAGCTCGCCCGAATGGGTGATTGTGGATTTGGGCTGCCAGTTTGCGGGCGCGGTCGATGTGCCAATCTACCCGACGCTTGCGCCGCCGCAAGCCTGCTACATCGTCAACGATTCCGGCGCAAACGTCCTTTTTATTCAGCACCGAGAGGCTTACGCGCGCGTGCGCGAGAAGGTTGGAGGATGCGAATCTCTCAAACAAATCGTTTATTTGACAGGCGAGGGCGACGACGAAGGCATCACGCTCGCGGAGCTTGAAGCGCGCGGCCAAAAGTTGGGAGAGGAAAATCCGGCCCTGCTCGACGAGCTTGCACGCGCGGTCGAGCCGGATGATTTGGCAACGATCATCTATACGTCTGGAACGACGGGCGAGCCGAAGGGCGTGATGCTTACGCACGCAAACGTCGTCTCGAATTTGATCGACACATCGGAGCGTCTGGCCTTTAACCCGCAGGACGTGATTCTTTCCGTGCTTCCGCTCTCGCACATCTTCGAGCGCGGCGCGATGTATATGTATCTGCATCACGGCGCGCGCGTCTTCTTTGCCGAATCGATCGACAAGATCGGCGACAACATGCGCGAGGTGCACCCGACCGTGCTCGTCGCCGTTCCTCGTCTTTATGAAAAGGTCTATGCGCGCATCAAGGAACGGGCGGCGGCGGGCGGTCGCGCAAAAGAAGCGATTCTTTTATGGGCCGTTGGCGTGGCGAAGCGTTGGGCGCGCCTGCGCGTCGCGCACGAACGTGTGCCTGTGTTGCTCGGCTTGCAGCACAAGCTCGCTTCACGAATCGTCTTTTCAAAATGGCGCGAGGGCGTGGGCGGGCGCATACGCATCTTCACATCGGGCGGCGCGGCGCTGCCGGAAGAACTCGGCTACATCTTTCTCGGCGCGGGATTACCAATCGTGCAGGGTTATGGATTGACGGAGACTTCGCCCGTTATCTGCGTCAACGACCCCTCGGACAATCGCATCGGCACGGTTGGCAAACCGCTTCGCAACAACGAGGTGAGGATCGCCGAAGACGGAGAGATCGAGACGCGCGGGCCAAACGTCATGCGCGGCTATTACAACAAGCCGGAAGAGACGCGCGCCGTTTTTACAGCGGACGGCTGGTTTAAGACCGGCGACATCGGCGCGCTCGACCCTGAAGGATACCTGCGCATTACCGACCGCAAGAAAGAGCTGTTCAAAACCTCGGGCGGCAAATACGTCGCGCCGCAACCCATCGAGCAGCGCATCAAGCAGTCGCGTTTTGTCAATCAGGTGGTTCTCATCGGCAACGAAAGAAAGTTTCCCGCAGCGCTCATCGTCCCCAACTGGGAGATGCTACGCTCATACGCACAATTAAAGGGCCTCGACATCAAAACCGAGGCCGACTTCTGCCGACATCCGCGCATCATCGACCTCTTCGAGCGTCAAATCGATTCTCTCTGCGAAGGGCTGTCGCAATACGAGCGCGTCAAGCGCGTCGCTTTAATCGAACGTGAGCTGACGATCGCGGGCGGCGAAATGACCCCGACGCTCAAGATCAAGCGACGCGTCGTCGATGAAAAATACAAGGATGTGATCGACCGCATCTACGCGGAGGCCGAAACAGAGGCCATACACAAGACGCGCGGCTGAGAAACGCTGTAGCGGCACAAGACGCTTCAAAGCAAAACCAGGCGGGGGCCAGGCTCACTTTCTGACTTGCGCAAATTAAACTTGAATCATTCAAGTTAACAGAGCGCAGGTTGGGAAGCGGGCTCGGCCCCCGCTTCCGTTTGTTATGCCACACTCAAGTTGTCGTTTTGGATAGCATCTCTTCGGCCCACTCATGGACGACGCGCGTCAAATCTTCCAACTGCTCGTCAAAGAAATGGCCTGCGCCCGGAATGATTTCAACGCGTGGAGATGAAGGGACGCGCGCGGCGAGCATGCGAAGGTCTTCGATTGTGCCAAACTCGTCGCGCTCACCGTGAACAAAAAGAAGCGGCTTGTGGCAAGCATCGAGGAATGAAAAATCGTAGTCGCGCTCGTCGATGCTGACGGGCGTGCCGATCCCGACGAGATAATCGACGCGCGCATCAATCGTCGCGACTTCGAGACCGACGCGAGCGCCAAAGGAGAAGCCGGCGAGAAAGACCGGCAGGCCAGGATATGCGTCGATCAAATAATCGAGCGCGAGCCGCGCGTCTTCCTGTTCACCGCCGCGTGCGCCCGTGTGTGTGCCGGTAGAAAGTCCGACACCGCGAAAGTTGATGCGGAGCGCGACCAGACCCGCTTCGCCAAGCCCGCGTGCGGCGCGAAAGACTACCTTGTTATGCATCGTCCCACCGTGCAATGGGTGCGGATGCAGAACCAGCGCAACGCCGCGTGCGCTTAGGCGCGGCTCTTTGATAATCGCCTCGATGCGACCATGCGGAGCGTCGATAAAGAGATTGCCGGCTGGATACATTGTGTGCAGAGGTCTTTGGATAGAGGATAGAGGTTAGAAAAAAACAGCTTGTCTTTTATCTAATCTCTATCCTCTAACTTCTGATGCCTGTTTTTTTAACATGAAGGCGGCGCATCTGCTAACGACGACGATTGTCTTGACTTGTTTTTGTTAAAACAGTAGCTTCTCAAACAGAATTTTTAACGATTCCGTCAATTAGAGTTTTATTCTATTTTGCTAGGCGCTGCGCCCTGGAGAGGCGTTTTGTCTCTGCGAAAGTGTTGCCCGGCGCGCGCTTGTTGAATGAGTTTCATATCGGCCTTTCCTTCCGCGAGCTACGTCGTGCGCGGTTCAGCTTTAAGAACTCTCGCCAGCGCCCATTGAAGTTTGATCAGAAGGTGTATTTATGTCTCGCCCGCTGCATCCCGGAAAAGATAAAAGCTCTGCCGGGCTTGAGCCTTTGATAAGCAAGACCGGATGGGCGCGTTACGTGGTGGTGTTTGTTTCCGTTGCAGTTGCGACGCTGCTCATGTTTGCGCTCTACGCTCTGCTCGACATCGAGCGGGGACGCTCGCCCTTTATCTTCTTCTTCGGGGCCGTGATTGTCAGCGCTCTGTACGGCGGACGCGGCCCGGCGCTGCTGTCGATTATTCTTTCCGCAATCGTCGCGGACTATTTCTTCATCCCTCCGTTCGGCCTGTTCTCGCTCGGGCGGTTGCCGCTTCTCCAGCTCTGCGTCTTCGTTTCAGTCTCGCTTTTCATTGCGTATCTCGCCGACCGCACCAGGCGCGCTGAAATCATTGCGCAGCAAAACAGCGAGTCGCTTGCCGCGACTCTGCTTGGAATCGGCGACGGCGTAATTGCGACCGATGCCGAGGGGCGCATCACGCTGATGAACGGCGTGGCTGAGACTTTGACCGGATGGACGCTTGACGAGGCGCGCGCACGCGACGTGTCGGAAATCTTTCGCATCGTCAACGAACAGACGCGCGAGCCTGTGGAAAGTCCTGTCGCAAAGGTTCTGCGCGAGGGCGGGATTGCAGCTCTCGCCAATCATACTGTTCTGATCAGCAAATCGGGCGCGGAGATTCCAATCGACGATAGCGGCGCGCCCGTGCACGACCGAGATGGACGAGTGGTCGGCGTGGTGCTGGTCTTCCGCGACGTAAGCGAGCGAAGGCAGGCGGAGCAAGAGCTGCGTCGGCGCGAGCGCGAGCTGACGGATTTTGTCGAGAATGCAACGGTCGGTCTTCATTGGGTCGGAGCTGATGGCACGATCCTCTGGGCGAATCGCGCCGAGCTTGAGATGCTCGGCTATAGCGCTCAGGAGTATATCGGACACAACATCGCAGAGTTTCACGCCGACCCGCAAACAATCAAAGACATCCTCGAGCGGTTGAGCGGGAAAGAAACGCTCAACAATTACGAAGCTCGACTGAGATGTAAAGACGGGTCGATCCGGCACACGATTATCAACTCAAACGTGCTCTGGGACGATGAAGGGCGCTTTATTCACACGCGCTGCTTTACGCGCGACGTGACGGAGCGCAAAGAGGTCGAGGTGGCGCTGGCGCGGCTTGCGGCCATCGTCGAATCGAGCGAAGACGCGATCATCGGAAAGACGCTCGACGGGACGATTACAAGTTGGAACAAAGGGGCCGAGCGCGTCTATGGATATAGATCACAAGAGGCCGTCGGTCGTCACATCTCAATGATTGCGCCCGCCGAATTGGCGGACGAGCTGGAAGATATTCTTCTGCGTCTCGGCGAGGGCGAACGCATCGAGCATCTGGAGACCGAGCGTGTGCGCAAAGGGGGCGAGCGTATCAATGTGTCTCTGTCGATCTCGCCCATCACCGACGCAAACGGTCGCGTCACAGGAGCTTCGACCATCGCGCGCGATATTACGGAGCGCAAGCGAGCCGAGGAGGAACGCGCGCATCTTTCGGCGCTGGTCGAGCTTGAGCGCGAGCGTTTGCGCAACCTCGTCCGCAACGTGCCGGGAGTCGTCTGGGAAGCATGGGGCGTGCCCGATGAAGCCGAGCAGCGCATGGACTTTGTGAGCGATCATGTCGAGCAGATGCTCGGCTACACAGTCGAAGAATGGCTGCGCACGCCAAACTTCTGGCTCACGCTTGTTCACAAAGACGACCGCGAGCGCGCCGCACGTGAAGCACACCAAATCTATGAAAGCCGTCAGGGCGGGACAACCGAGTTTCGCTGGGTGGCTAGAGACGGGCGCATCGTCTATGTCGAAGCGCATTCGCGCGTCATCCTCGACCGCAGAGGCGTGCCTGTGGGGATGCGCGGGGTGACGATGGATGTGACGGCGCGCAAGCAGGCTGAGCAGCAAATGAGCGTGCGCACGCTGCGGCTTGAGCTACTGTCCGAGGCAGCGGCGCTCTTGCTGACAACCGAGGCGACCGAAGAGATCATTCGGACGCTCTATGCAAAGCTCGCCGAGCCTTTCGGTCTGACCGCTTACTTCAACTACATGGTCGGAGAGGCGGGCGACGCGCTCTATCTCGATTCGTGCGCAGGGGTCTCCGAAGAGTTCAAACGCGAGTATCGACGGCTCGATTTCAACCGCGCCATCTGCGGCACGGCGGCACAGGAGCGCCGCCCCATCTATGTCGCCGATATTCAAAGCTCCGATTACGAGAAGGCTGCTCTCGTCAAATCGCTCGGCATCCGCGCCTACGCCTGCACCCCTCTAATTGTCGGCAATCGTCTGCTCGGCACGTTCTCTTTTGCCTCGCACAAGCGCGACCACTTTGAACCCGACGAGATCGAATTCTTTAGCACCGTCAGCCATTACATTGCGATGGCCAAGGAGCGGCTGCGCCTACTTGACGAGCTGCGCACGCGCGCCAAAAGTCTCGCTGAAAGCGAGCAGCATTATCGTGCGCTTGCCGATGCGATGCCGCAGAT
>CBDUCU010000019.1:0-17081 GCA_965365725.1 uncultured bacterium
AATTTCAAATTTGAGATTTCAAACTTCAAGTTTGAAAGCCGCCGTGCGAAATCCCCGTCTCTGCGGCGCTGAAATATCGGTCGCACCGGATTAAGAGACTGCCGAGCGCTGATTGCGCAAAGCCGCAACGCATTTTATTGTCGGACGGTTCGCCCCGGCTCGCGCGTGTGCGGAAGACCTGACGGCGGGCGGTCAGGCTCACCAACCGAAGTCGCCCCTTCGGAACGAAGACGACTCTTTGTCAATCTCTTTCCATCATCTTTCAAGGGAGCGTGCGGTTTTCCGCCTTCGAGCGAAACGTCAAACGACATCAAGCCGTCAGGCTCGTCCGCATCACCT
Source organism: uncultured bacterium (assembly GCA_965365725.1). Taxonomy (GTDB): domain Bacteria; phylum Acidobacteriota; class Blastocatellia; order Pyrinomonadales; family Pyrinomonadaceae; genus DASQDT01. The sequence goes on from CBDUCU010000019.1 coordinate 340, forward strand.
AAAACTTTCGTTTGTGCGCCCGCCGCGTCGTCGTGCGCAGGCGGCGCAGCCTCCTTTGTTGCTTCGGCTTTTCCTGAAGTCTTGCCGGGCGCTGGCTGCTCGTTGAAGTTGCCCGACTGCGAGGTCGGCGGCGCGAGTCTGAGGACGACGATGCTGATGCGGCGGTTGGCAGCAGCGTAAGGGTCTTCGGGGACGAGCGGCTGCGTGTCAGCGTAACCGATCACGCGATGCACCTGCGCCGGTTGGACGCAGCGCTGCTCCATCTCGCGGCGCGCGGCATTGGCGCGGTCGGCTGACAACTCCCAGTTAGTGTAGGTCGATTCGGGCGGGTAGATGTGCCGGTCTGTATGGCCGCCGACCGTGATCGGATTCGGCAAGCTACAGACGGCTGCCGCAATCTCGTTGAGTATGACCTGCGCGTCGGGCGTGACGGCGGCGCTGCCCGAACTAAACGAGACGCGCTCGGCTTTGTCGAGAATGTCGATGCGCAACCCCTCTTCGGTCATCTGAATCTTGACCTGATCTTTGTAGCGCGAAAACTCAGGTCGTTCGGAGAAGCGCTTTTGCAGAATCGCAGCCGTGCTGTAGAGCGCTTGCTCGTCGTCTTTCGAGGTCAGCCCCGAAGGCTCTTTGCTCACTTTGGAAGGGCCGGCGAGAATGCCGCCTTCGAGCGAGCTGAACACGCCGGGCGAGCGAAAGTAGTTGGCAATAGCCTCTTTGACTTTGGTGTCGGCCTGCGAGACAAGCCAGAGAACGAGAAAGAGCGCCATCATCGCCGTCACAAAATCGGCGTAGGCCACCTTCCATGCGCCGCCGTGATGGCCGCCGTGCCCTTTAACTTTCTTCACGCGCCGGCGTGGTTTTTTCTCCTGCTCGCCCATAAATCAGAGGTTAGAGGTTGAAAGTTGGAGGTTAGTGAAGAGAGTTTTTTTACTATCCGTTAACCTGCATCGTTCAACCTCTGCTATCGCGGTTTGATCTCCTTCAACTGCGGCTCAAGCTCGGTCGTTGATGGACGGTCGAAGCTAAAGATTGCTTTGCGCGCAAATTCGACGGCGGTCGAGGGGGCCGCGCCGTTGGCAAACGCGACAAGTCCGGCCTTGATGCAGGCGAAATATTTGGACTCGTCGTGCGCGAGATTTTCGAGGTTGGTGGCGAGGGGCGCGAGCATGCCGTAGGAGAGAAGAAGGCCGAGAAATGTGCCGACGAGGGCTGCGCCGACGTGCTTGCCTAATTCCTCGGGCGGCCCGTCCAAGTGTTGCATGGTGACGACAATGCCGAGCACGGCGGCGACGATGCCGAGACCCGGCAGAGCGTCCGAGACGCGGTGCAGAATCTGCGGCACGATAGCGCTCTCCTCATGATGCGTCTCCAGTTCGGCTTCGAGCGCAATCTCTAATTCGTCGGGCTGCGCCGCGCCGTTGACCAGCATCTTCATCGCGTCGCAGAAGAATTCGAGCGCGTGATGGTTGGCTAGAAATTTCGGATACTTTGTAAAGATAGAGGACGCGGCGGGTGTATTGACATCCTCTTCGATTGAGAGCAATCCGCCCTTTTTAGCGTTGACGAACACGTCGTACTGCATCCGCAGAAGCTCCGAATAGGTCTGCTTGTTGTAGGGCGAACCCTTAAGAGCGGCGGGCACTTTTTTGAGTATCAGAAGGAGGTTTTTGACGGGGTTGGCCGCAACCATCGAACCGAGCGCCGCGCCGCCGATGACGATATATTCCGACGGCTGGACGAGCGTATGCAACGGCCCGTTGATCATCAGAAACCCGCCAATGACGCAGCCGAGGACGAAGATGATGCCGATGATTAGAAACATAATTCGACCGCTTGTTCGAGCGCGCGCGGCTTTCTCCGTACAAAAAAAGTCGGGCGGACATGCGCCCTTTAATAGACGTATGTCCGCCGCTCATATCGGCAAAACAGTGTTGGCCCTTTAGCAGGGCTGTTTTATACCGGAAATTTACGAGATTTGCAGAAGTTCCTGAAGCGTCTGGCTGATGGTCGAGATGACGCGCGAGTTGGCCTGGAAGCTGCGCTGCGCGACGATGAGGCCGGTAAACTCTGTGGCGATGTCGACGTTGCTCTGTTCGAGCGCGCTGCCCATGACTTCACCGCGCCCGCTCGTTCCGGCAGTCCCGATTGTGGCCTGGCCTGAGCCGAGCGTTTCAACCATCAGATTGTCGCCGACGTGTCGCAGCTCGCTTTGCGCGTTAAAGCTGGCGATGGCGAGCTGTCCGACCGCACGCGTCTTGCCGTTGCTGAAGTTGCCGAGCAGCACGCCGTCGGTGTTGATCGTAAAAGAGACGGGGTTGCCCGCCGGGTAGCCGTCCTGTTCGGTGGCGGCGACCGAGGAGCGCAGAGCGTAGTTGGTGATGTTGGGCGCGCCCGGCGTGCCGTCGGGGTTGGTCTGGCGCAGAGCGATGTCGATTGAGGGCAGGGTCGCACCGTCGAGCTGCGTCTGGTCGGGCAGGATCGTCAGCGATGTGGGTGTCAGAAGCATACCGTCAGAGTCGAAGGTCAGCGAGCCGGAAGCAGCGCCGGCTGCGCCGTCGATGCTGATCTGCGCGGCGTTGCCGTCGAGCGTCGCGTTCGCCGTGTAGGAGCCGTCTGCTTGTTTGGCGAACTCGATGTTGAGCGTGCGCGCCACGCCCTTCGAGTCATAGACCTGCACGGGCGCGCTAAAGTTTGTCCCTGTCGGGTCGTCGCTGTTGAGGTTCATGCGAAACGCGGCCTGCGTCGTATCAGAGGGTGCGACCGTCTCGCCGACGGGGGCTTTGATGGCCGAGAGTTGGGTGCCGGAAAGCACAAGGCCGTCGGTTGCGGTAAACCCCTGCACGCGCTGGCCGCTGGGGGTGACAAGATAGCCTTCGCGGTCGAGCGTGAAATCGCCCGCGCGCGTGAAGGCAATGTTGCTGTTCTCGTCCATGACGACGAAAAATCCGTTGCCGCGTATGGCGGCGTGCGTGTTGATGGCCGAATCGTTAAGACCGCCCTGCGAGAAGTTTGTGTTGGTGCGCGACGAGCGAACGCCTTGCCCGATCTGCACGTCGGAGCCGCCGTCGGCCAGATACACGTCGGCGAAGCTGATGGTGCTCGACTTGTAAGCGGTGGTGTTCGCGTTGGCGATGTTGTTGCCGGTTACGCCGAGCGAATCGGAGCTGGCGCGAAGGCCCGAGAGTGCGGTTGAAAACGAGAGTGACATTACTTTTTCTTCTCCTTAATTTACTTTTCGGTTGCTTCGGCCCCGCGCACGCGCTCGGCGGACGGGGATTCTGAGACGGCGGCTGCGGCGACGGAGTCGAGCAGTTGGCCGATGCGCTGGTTGATGCTCATCAGTTGTTCGAGCGAGTTGAACTGCGCAAGCTGCGCGAGAAACTGTGTGGAGTCCTGCGGAGCGAGCGGGTCTTGATTCTTGAGCTGCGCGACGAGCAAGGTGATAAACATATTCTTGTCGTCGGGCTTGGCGTTGCCTGCGGCTTGCGTCGCGGCGCTTGCTACTGCGTTTGTGTCGGCTGGGCCATGCGCGCCGATTGCGTTTGTAAACATTCTTACCTCCGGGCGCGCTTTATTAGGCGCGCAGGCTGACTAATCTGTCCGTATCGTCGTTTGTGTGGCGAGCGTCGGCGCTGCGCGGCCCGCTCTCGCCCTCGAAAGTTTCTCTTGCCGCGCGCGATTCTGCGTGCGCGTGCCGCTCGGAAGCGTGCCCGCTGTGCTGTTGTTGATGTTGCGCGGCGGCGTGCGAATAAACGTTTACGTCTAAACGTTCAAAGCTGAGACCCGCGCGTTCGAGCGTTTCGCGCAGGTGCGTAACGCCCTCTGAGAGAAGACGGCCCGCCGCCTCGCTCTCGGCGCTCAAGCGCGCGCTCAAACGCCCGCGCGCGTCGCGCTCGACCTCGATCTCGACGCGCCCCAACTCTTCCGGGTTGAGCATCAGACGAATCGAGCGCGCTTCGCGTCGTCGCAAATCCGAAGCGACTTCGACGATGGCAGGCGCGACCTGCATGCGGACGTTTGCCGACGCTTGTTGGGCGTGCTCGCCTGACGGCGCGACGTGTTGCGCGCGCTCGGTTTGCTTGACAAAAATTTGAGAGAGAGCCGATTCCGCAGGCGAAAAGGGCTGTGCGTCTGCGTCGCTGGTTTGCATTACTTCGGGTGTCAGAATCTGCCGACGTGCGTGCGTCAGCGTCGCGCGCACGGGCGCGGCGGATTCAGTCGAGAGCGTGCTACTCGCAAACGCATGGTTCGGCTGCGGCGAAGTCTTACGCGCGTGCGTTGTTGATTGACTGTCGAGAGATGTAGACGGCGCGGCTGAAATTTCTACGGGATGCTCAACCCGAGCTTTCGCTTGAGGTTCGACAGAGACCTTCGTCGCAGATACATCAGCAGTTTCTTGAGAAACTTTTGTTTGTGCTGACTCGATAGAGGATTGCAGGTTTTGCCGCAGGGATGGTTTGGATACGGAGTTAAAAGAGGCTGCTTCAAAAGCGATAAAGCTCGGCTCAGCCTCGTCGAGCGACACTCGATGCTGTGCTGCGTCGCTGTCTGCTGATTGACGCGCCGCGCCTGCCGCGTCGAACTCGATGGTCGTCGGGAGCGTCATGACTTCTCGAGGCGTTTGATTAGAGTTGACAGCTCCTGTCTCCGGCTCAGAGGCGCGTGCAGAGATGACGCGCGCGACTTCCGTAAGCTCATCTTTCAAAAGTCGCGGAGCAAAACTCGATTCGTTGTTTGCGCGTGGTGCGAAAACATTAGCGTGTGGCTTGATCTCGCTTCGCGGCTCAAAGCTCGATTCGTCTGAATTAAGGATTGTATCGATTAGAGATTTTCTCTCGTCGGAAGAGATTTCAAACGGTGCAACTTCAGACGTTGCAATTTCAGACTGAGCGAAGTTTCTATCCTCGGCTGGCGAGGGGATTGGCTGCATGTCGATTGTGAAAGAATCTTGGTCGCGCGATGTGGTGATGGCGGCAGCACGCATCAACTCAAGCGGCGAGAGGCGGGGCAGGGGGCGAGTTTTGGTTTGCAGAACGAACTCTTCGGCCAGCACGCGGACGGCGGCGCGCGCTCTGCTCACCGCGTGCGCGGCTGGTTCTTCGCGGTAGAGGCGAAGTTCATGCGCGGTTTGCGCCGCGCTTTCCGCAACAGTTGCGCGCACGAGGCTCGCGTGCTCTTTCGCATCACGCGGAGTTGAAGGGTTTTCAATGTTCGATGCGTCTAACGAAGACGCTTCGCCGGCATCTGAATCCTGGAGATTGAGGTCTTGTCGTGGCGCGGGGTCGCTGGCAACGGACGTGCCGATAAATTCACTAACGTAAGAATGTTTCGGCGGCGTAGTTGAAAACAGCTCAGGCAAATCAAGTTGAAAATTACGGTACGACGCGTGTTCCGGTCTGGGTGTGGAATCGGAAACAACCTGAACGTCAAATTCCTGCAAGGAGGACGATGAAGGTTCTGCCTTTACAGAAAGCTGAGAGCCGGGCGCGGCGGGCGCATGCGTTTCCGTGCCTTCGATCTTCTCAACGCGTGCGTCTGCGGCGTGCGGCTTGGACGACAGGATTTGAAAAGCCGAATCCTGCGCCGTTGTGCGTGTCGGTCTCTGAATGGTCGCGCTTGGCGGCAAGACGTCGGGCGGCACAGATTTGTTGGGCGTTGTTACAAAAATCTTTTCGCGGTCGGGATTGTTCTGTGCGCGCGATTGAGGTGCGACGTTGAAAGCGTCGTCGTCCGGAGCGGGCATCACGCTTTGCGGAGTTTTGATAGAAGCTTCAGGTGCGGCATCCTCGCGCACGATGAAATTTAAGAAAGGCTTGCGTGGCGCTACTGAACTAGATTCAACGCTCTGCTCGACAGGCTGTTCGACAGGTCGCTCGACAGGCGACGAAGGATGCGCTTCCATGCTTCTCGCGGAAACATCGCTTCTTGCGGAAGCATCGCTTCTTGCGGAAGCATCGGTCGGGGCGCTCGCCTGCCCCGTCAAAGAAATTTTTTCTGGCGAAGCATTACTCAGCCAATCATTGCTCGATGCTTTCGGCAAAATCTGATCGGCAACGGAGTTTTGCGCGTGCGGGATTTGTCTCTGCTCGTGTTCGGTGGGCAGAGAGATGGTTTCCGTCGTTGCGTTTTTGGCTGGCGTTACTGGCCCGGACGGCTCGGACGTTTTTGGGGAAAGCGGGCGCTCGGCTTCGAGTTTTATAGTTGTCGCCGGGTTCGATTCAACCGGCGCAAAACGAGACGTTTCGACTTTGACATCGGTTTCGCGCGTAGGTTCAACGACGGGTGCGGGCGTGATCTCAGGTTGTGAAAGAGGCGGAGTTGAGGGAATCGTCGCATCCTTGCGCGCGCTAAAGTTATCGATTGGCGGCTGCGCATCGATGCTTGATGCTGACTCTTTATTGACGGATGCGTCGGGAGATGATGGAGACGGCGGCGGCGTTGCCGGATTCGTTTTCCGGGAAAACGAATCGTCCGGCGCATTATTCAATTCCGGCGCATTATTCGATTCCGGCGCATCATTCAATTTTTGGTCTTGAGAGTTGAGCGGTAAATGTGTGCGCGGCGCATCATGATGCAGCTCGTCGAGCTCTTCTTTGAAGTATGGATGGGGAGGGATTTCGATCTCGCCCGTCTCACCGAGGTTGAGAATTGTGCTGGCAGTTTGTGCTGTCTTTGTAGCAACAATCAGGGACGGCTGCGCTGCTAAATCCATCTCGGTGCGCGCATCGAAATTTGTAACCTGAAATGTTTCGGCGCTCGCTGCTGGTGCTGTCCGCGATTCAGCGCTTGCGGCGGCATTGGCCGTATTGGCCGTCGGGATTTGCGTGTAATTCTTTGACGCGACGACGGGTTGAGCGGGCGCGACAGATGCCGTTGCCAGAAGCGAGGCAAATTCGGTCGCGGCAGCGTGCGGGTCTTCGACCGCCGATTCTTTTTGTCCCTGCGCATCCCAATCCGCAGGCGCAAGTTGTGTCGAGAAGCTCATCATCTTCGGTTTACCGCCTGGCCTCCGTCATCCGTGCCATTGAGGTTGAAGCCATTTCGTCGAGCATCGTTTGTTCGGCGCGCGCCGCCTCGAGCAGGTAACGCTCGCGCTCACGCTCGCGCAATTTGGCTGTGGTTTCGGCGGCGCGCGCCGCTTCAACGACCGCTTTACGCCTCGCCTCGTGCTCGCACTCAGCCGTGTGGAGCGCGGCCCGCGCGGCCTGTTGTTGCCATGCGAGCGAGACGAGAAAGTCCGCGCGCATAGCCGCCTCGAAAGGATTGATCTCTGCGGCCTGAAGACTCTCTGCGCTCTCGCAGGCCGCACGTTCGCGTGCGCGCTCGGCCTCCTCCACGTCTTGTGCGGCGCGCGCGACCTTTGCATTGGCATCCGCCAGCGCGCGTTCGGCCTCCTCGCGGCGCATCTCGCGCAGGCTGTGAACTGATTCGAGTGTGAACTTGAAGCGTTTCATCGTTTGGCTCAGGCTCCAACTACGCCCGGCAGGCTGGCGATTGATAGGGCCGCGTCGGCAGCTTCATCTTTGTCCTGTCGCAGATAAGCAATCATCTCGTCGTGCCGCTCGACGGCCTCGTCAACGCGCGGGTTGCTGCCCTTCTGATACGCGCCGATGTTGATGAGGTCTTCGGCGCGCTCGTAAGAAGCGAGAAGCTCGCGCATGCGTCCCGCCGCCGTGCGATGCGTTTTGTCGGCGACTGCTGAAAAGAGACGCGAAGCGCTATTGAGCACGTCGATGCACGGATAGTGGTTGCGCGCGGCAAGCGCGCGCGACAAGACGATGTGACCGTCGAGGATCGAGCGCACCGCGTCGGCGATTGGCTCGTTCATGTCGTCGCCGTCAACCAGCACGGTATAGAAGCCGGTGATTGAGCCTCCGGCGTTAAAGTTTCCGGCGCGCTCCAGAAGACGCGGCAGAAGCGAAAAGACCGCAGGCGTATAGCCCTTTGACGAAGGCGGCTCGCCCGCGGCAAGCCCGATCTCGCGCTGCGCCATCGCAAAACGCGTCACCGAATCCATAATGAGCAGGACGTTTGCGCCGCAGTCTTTGAAGTATTCGGCAAGGGCTGTTGCAGCCAGAGCAGCGCGAATGCGAAGCAGGGGCGAATCATCCGAAGTCGAAACGACGACGACCGAGCGCGCCATCCCCTCTTCGCCCAATTCCTTCTCCATAAACTCGCGCACCTCGCGCCCGCGCTCGCCGATCATCCCGATGACGTTGACATCTGCCGACGCGCGTTTTGCCATCATCCCGAGCAGCGTCGATTTGCCCACCCCCGAGCCGCCAAAGATGCCGACGCGCTGGCCTGCGCCGATGGTCAAAAGCCCGTCGATCGAGCGCACGCCCGTAGCAAGTTGTTCGGTGATGTTGGCGCGCGCAAGCGGGTTGGTGGTTTCGCGTTGAAGCGGGTACGCGCCGTCGGCTTTAATCGGCCCTTTGCCGTCGAGCGGGCGACCAAGCGCATCGATGACGCGGCCCAAAAGAGCCGACCCAACCGGAACTTCGGCGCGCGTGCCGGCGGCTACGACGCGGTCGCCCGAGCGCACGCAAGGCGTTTGTCCGAGCGGCATCGAGAGCACGGTCGAATCACGAAAGCCGATTACTTCGAGCGGAATAGGCGACGCGCCTGCGCGCCCTTCGAGCAGACAGAGGTCGCCAACGGAAACAGCCGGGCCGCGCGATTCGATGACGAGGCCGACGGCGCGCGTTACCGCGCCGACAGACTTCACCGTGTCGATGGCCGCGAGTCGCTGAAAATATGAAGCGAGGCGGTGATCGTGTGCGAGCTGAGAGTCGCGCGTCTGTTCGTGGAGGCCTGTGTTCATCGAAGTAAAGAATTGATTGCTATCCGAAAAAACCGCGCTCGATTTCGGCAAATTGTTGTTCGACGCGCGCGTCGATGTCGCCCATCTCGGTCTCAATCAGACAGCCGCCGCGCCCGATCGCGCGGTCTGAGACGATCTCGATTGAGCCTAAGGATTCGAGCTGTTCGCGCCTGGCGGCGACAAAAGCGTAGTCTTCAGGGTTGAGGCGGACGGTGGCGACCGCACGCGTGTGCAGACGCGAGAGAGCGACGCGTGTCAGCGTTAAGACTATCTCGGGGTCGGTCGTCACCTCGCGTCCGACCACTTTGCGTGCAATTTCGAGAGCGAGCCGAACCATCTCGCGTTCGGTGCGCGCGCCGATGGTGGAGCGCAGAGCATTGAGCTCTTCAAGAGTTTGCGAGAAACGCTGGCGCAGAGGCTCAGCCGCCGTCGCCACTTCCTGCGCGATATTGGCGCGTGCTTCGCTCAAGCCGCGCTCGCGCGCCTCACGCTCGATGTCGGCTGCGCGCGTCTGCGCTTGCGTCAGGATGCGCTCGGCCTCGATCTGCGCATCAGCGACGACGCGCTCGGCCTCTGTGCGTGCTGCGTTGAGGTCTTGAATGGCAGGCCGCGCCGGGGCGTGTGCGGCGGCAGAGGCGCGCCAATTATCTTGCGTCGCGGGCGGGATAAAAGAAGACGTGGTGTTCGTCAGCTCGTGCGCGTCGAAGTTTGCAGCTTCACCGACCGGCGCAAACGAGAAGGGAATAAATGGAAGACCTGCGCCCTCGCCTCCTTTGATAAGCCTAGCTGACATAAACCTCGCCCTCCTCCTGACCGCCCGACAGGTTGATCACGCCCTTTTCATCGAGGTCGCGGACGACTTCGACGATCTCGCGCTGCGCCCCGTTGACATCCTTGACCTTGACCTGTCCCATAAAGTCCATCTCTTCTTTGAGCATCTCGACGGCGCGCGAAGACATGTTTGTGAAGAAACGCTCCTGTAGCTCTGCGGCCGTTCCTTTGAGCGAGAGCGCGAGCACTTTTTTATCAACGCGCTGAAGGATTTCGCGGATGCCCACGTCGTCGATAAGAAGCAGATCGTCGAATGTGACCATCAGGTTGCGGATGGCGAGCGCCAGCTCCGGATTGGCCGTTTCGATCTCTTCGAGCACCTTGCGATTGGACTCGCGGTCGAGACGGTTGCAAATCTCTGCGACCGAGCGCACGCCGCCCACAGTCTTGCGCGAATCATCGCCGAGACTCTTCAATTTTTGATCGAGCACGACCGAGACGCGACGGATTACGTCGTGCGAGATGGCCTGAAGGTTTGCCATGCGCAGAATGATGTCGGGTCGTTGATGTTCGGGCATAAAGCCGATGGTGTCGGCGGCAATCGCGGGGTCGAGGTGCGAAAGGACGAGCGCGATTGTCTGCGGGTGCTCGTTCTGAAAAAGCTTGGAGAGCTGTTGCGGGTCAACTTTTTGAAGCGCCTCAAAACCGGCGGTCGTCTCCAGAGAGCGTGTGATCTTATCGAGGAGCTTGCGCGCCACCTCCGGGCCGTAGGTCTTAATCAGCAGACGCTTGGCGTAGTCAACGCCGCCCGAAACAAAGTAGGTCTGCGCGACGAGCATCTGATGAAACTCTTCGAGGACGAAGTCGGCCACTTCCGAAGGGACGTGCTGGATGACGGCGACCTCTTTCGAGATTTGCTGCACCTCCTCTTCGCTCATGTGTTTGAAGACTTCGCCGGCCACCTGTTCGCCGAGCGCCATACAGAGGATGGCGGCCCTGCGTCGCGGGGGCAGGCTCTCACCGCGCAATCCAAGCCGCGCAAGTTCGGCTGCGGCCTGTGAAGGCTCAATCGTTGCGGGCTGTGTGGTTAGGCTCTGTTCCATCTTGCAAGTTTGTGTGTTGGTTTCGACGGTTAAGGGTTGGTGCAGCGTGCCTTGAGCTTAGCGGTTCTCCTGAAGCCAGCCGCGCAGCGTCATGGCAATCAATTCGGAATCGGTCTGGCTGCGGTCAACGATATGCTTTTTGATGGCTGACGCGCGTTTGACTTCCGGTAGTGAGGCAAACATCTCACGCGCGATCTTCTCTTCTATCTGGGCCACCATCTCGGCCTCCATTTCGGCGACCGTGCGCGGCGGCTTTCCATCAACCGAATCCTCTGCGCCTTGAAGCTGTCGCACGCCGTCGGTCGAGCGCGTCCCGCCGCTTGTGCCGGAGCGTTGCCCGTCGCCCGACGCAGACGGGAGCGAGAGCCTGTGCGAAGAAGAGGCCGTAGCCGCGCGCAACGCGCGACGAGCCGGTCGTACGACGAAGAAAAGAATCAGCAGCGTCGCCATTAGAAGCGAGCCGTATTTGATGACCGAGTTGATAATGTCGCGGTAAGTTTCCTGCCAGCCCGGTTGTCTGGTTTCGACGGTCGGCTGATCAAAAGGAATCGTCTGGACAACGATCTGGTCGCCGCGCTGAGAATCGATGCCGACGGCTGCGGCGACCACCTCTTGAATCTTTTGCAGCTCTTCGGGCGTGCGCGCCACCTGTACGCCCTCAGAATTTTTGTAATCAACCATCACCGAGACCGACAGACGCTGGATGCGTCCGCCGCCGTCGATGGTGCGGCGCACGGTCTTGTCGATCTCATAATTGGTCAAAGTCGCCGAGCGTTGATCGCCCGCGCCCGATTGCGGCGCGACGGCGACCGCCGGCGTTTGCGTGGTCGGGTCGTTGGCGCGCGCACCGACGATGCCCGCCTGCCCTCCTCCAGCCGCTCCGCCGCGCGCTTCCTGCGTCGTCTGCTGCGAGCGAATCACCTGCCGCGCCGGGTCGTATTTCTCTTCGGTCTGCTCGACCTGACTAAAGTCGAGATTGGCGGCAACATCGGCGCGGACGTGGCCCGGGCCGCTCACAGGCTCGATCAAAGAGATGATGCGAGCCGCCGTCTCGGCCTCGAATTTCCGACGCGCTTCGAGATGCGAATTAAAAGCCCCGACTCCGCTTGCGCCGTCTCGTCCGGCGGCTGACAGCAGACGACCGCGCGTATCGATCACTGACACGTCCGCCGGGTCGAGTCCTTCGACCGCGCTTGAGACGAGGCTGACGACCGCCTCAGTCCGCTCGCGCGCCAGCTCGCGCCCCTGTCTGACCTTGACGAGCACGCTCGCCTTCGCGCTCTCGGCCTTCTCGGTAAAGAGCGATTCGTTCGGGCGCGTGACATGAACGCGTACGGACTCGAACTCTTCCATGCTTTCGAGCGTGCGCGCCAGCTCGCCCTCGATGGCGCGCTGGTAATTGACCTGTTGAGCAAAATCGGTGGTGCCGAAGCTTGTGCGGTCGAAGAGGTCGAAGCCGACGTGCCCGCCCGCAATCACGCCCGAGGCAGCCATCTGAAGACGAAGCTCGGCGACGCGCTCAGCCGGAACGCTCACCGTCGTTCCTCCGGAAGAGAGTTGATAAGGGACGGCTGAAGCCTTGAGCTTCTCGATGATGCCCTGCGCGTCCGCCGGTTTGAGGTCGGAAAAGAGCACGCCGTAATCGGGCTGCGAGCCGTAGTAGACGAGCGCCCCGACAAGGCCGAGCGTGACGAGCGCCGCGCCGACAAGTCCGAAGCGCTGGCCCGCCTTCATTCGTCCCCAGACATCTTTAAGTTGATTTAGTGCGGCCATTTTCTGAGTGATGAGTGATGAGCGATGAGCGATGAGTGAACAGCTTCTTACTCATCGCTCATCGCTCATCACTTTTCATACCTGCATTCTCATGATCTCTTCATAAGCGCCGATAAGCTTGTTGCGGACTTGAAGCGCGAACTGGAAGTTGAGGTCTGCGGCTTGAAGCGCGACGATGGTTTGATGTAGGTCGGGCGACTCGCCCGAGACGGCGCGCGCCACCTCCATCTCGGAAGACTTTTGTGTGCTGTCGAGCGCTTCGACGGCGCGTCCGACCGTTTCGCCAAATGAAGAGGACGCGCCGGTTTTGCCCTGCGTGTTGCTAGAGCGCGCTCCCTCGGCTATTCCGGGTTGTGCAAGACCCGCGAGCGGGCCGATTCCGTTGAGCTGCATTATGCATCTCCGAGTTTGAGGCTTGCTCTGACCATCTCTTTGGCCGTCTGAAAGGCGGTCACGTTGGCCTCAAAAGATCGCGCCGCCGAAAGCATGTTGACAGTCTCTTCGAGCGGGTCAACATCAGGCATCAGGACATAGCCTTCCGCATCCGCATCCGGATGACTGGGGTTGTAGCTGCGCGAGCCCGCGCCCTGTTCGGCTGCGACAGTCGTCGCGCGCACCCCTTGCCCCGCAGCATCTTCCGCACCTGAAAGCGACGCGCCGCCGCTTTCGCCAAACGCACGAAAGCCTTCCTCGCGTTCAAGCAGAGTTGACTCAAAAACCACGTCGCGACGGCGATAAGGGCCGCCCTCGGCGGTGCGCGTCGTATGCGCGTTGGCGAGATTTGAAGAGGCCGCTTCAAGTCGCGCTCTCTGCGCCGACATGCCTTGCGACGAAATCTGAAAGATGTTGAAGAGAGACATAGTGATGGGAGCTATTAGCTGTTAGCTATTAGCTATTAGCCAGCAGCATTAGGTTCTTACTTCATGGATCAGCTAACAGCTAATAGCTAACGGCTAATAGCTCTTTATTTTCCTTCGCGGATTGCGGCGCGTAGGGTGCGCAGGCGCGACTGAAGTAGTTGTGTGCCGGCCAGATAGTTCATCCCGGCTTCGGCCATCGTGGTCATCTCGCGTTGCACGTCAACGCTGTTGCCGTCGAGTCCGGCGGAAACGGCGGGTTGCTCGACGATGCGAGGTGTAGCGCCAAAGATCGCGGTGCGGTCGTTTGTAGAGGGCGCAACGGCTGAGCGGGCGGCGTTGCGCAGAAAATCGGAAAACTCGACTTCGCGAGCCGCATAGCCCGGCGTGTCGGCGTTGGCGACGTTGCCCGCGCTCGTCTGCGTGCGCAAACTCTGCACGGAGAGGTATGTGCTCAGTAAAGAAGTGATGCGGTCTGTGCCCGGTAAATCCATCGGTTCAGAAAAACCTCCGCGCGGTGCGAGTGCAACCACCGTGCCTCTTAAAAATCTGCCGGTAAAAGCGAAAGATGTGGTCTGCGAGCGCGTTGCGTCGGGGTGTGCGACGTGGAGGCGGCGCGCGTGTGTCGGAATCTTGACGGCGCGGCTCAAGTCGCAGCCGCGTGTGCCGATAAGCAGAGCCGGGAGGACGAGTCCGTCCGCCGCACGTTCATTTGAATCACAAGCGAAAGAGAGAATTTTATGGCTGAAGATTTACATCTGGTTACTTTTCGCGTCGGTACAGAACTGTTTGGCGTGCCCATCTCAGCTGTCCAGGAGATTGTCCGCGTGCCGCAGATTGCGCGCATCCCGCAATCGCCCGAATTTGTCGAAGGCGTGATCAACCTCAGAGGACGCATCATCACCGTCGTCGATATGCGCAAGCGCATGACGTGCGGCGCAAAGGCGATTGAATCCGCCGAAGAGCGCGGGCGCAAGAGCCGCATTCTCGTGGTCGAGGCGGACGGTCGTCTGGTCGGCGTAATCGTTGACGAAGTGGCCGAAGTCTTGAAGCTCTCCGAAGAGCGGGTCGAGGCCGCGCCGCCGATGGTCGCGCAGGTTGACAACCAGTACATCAAGGGCGTGGGCAAGCTCGAAAACGATCTGCTCATCCTCATCGACATCGAGCGCATTCTGACCAGCGAGCAGATTGAGGCGCTCGACGCGGTCGAACAGCAGATCGCCGCATAACCTGATATTTGCATCGACGAGCCGCTTCTGCGCTCGTGACTAAACCGACGGCCCTTCGGCCTTGCTCGCCAAAAGCGCGCGCGCGAATAAAAAGATACGGCTTCGATTCGAGATTGAATTGAGACGTAAACCCGCTTATTCGCGCCGGCGCAAAAGGTGACAGTCAAAGAGGCCTTCTGTGTCGTCGGGCGACCGCAGACGCTCATTAAATCAAGCAGCGCCATGTCCAGCCCTTTTATCAGCGACGCTTTTAACCGCCCCCCGTTTGCGCCGCCGCTTGCGCCCGCCCCGTCGCAACTCATCGACGAGCTGGCCTCTCTGGTCGAGCGTCGGACGATGATGCAATTCGCCGTCGAGCGACGCACGCATTTTGTCAACATCGTCACGGCACGCGCGCGCGCCGCCGGGATGCAGGACGTGACGGCTTACGTCAAACGGCTGCTCGGCGTCGGGGCCGAAGCCGAGATACACGCGCTCATTGATGATTTGACCATCAACGAGACCACCTTTTTTCGCAACGTCCCGCAGATCGAGATGGTTTCGCGCGTCGCGATTCCTGAAATTGTCGCGCGCAAGCAGAAGACCAGCGAGCCGAAGGTCATCAACATCTGGAGCGCGGCCTGCTCGACGGGGCAGGAGGTTTATACGCTCGCCATCGTCGCCTTTGAGGCGCTCAGGTTTCTGCCGCAATGGGACGTGCGCGTGACGGGCACCGACATCTCGCCGACCGTCATCGAGGCGGCGCGGCGCGGCATCTATCCGAAGGCGCGGCTCGACACGATGCCGCAGAACCATCTGCGCTTCTACTTTGACGACGCTGGCGACCAGATATCCGTCCGCGACCCGCTTCGACGCAAAGTCTCATTCCAGCAACACAACCTGCGAGACGTTTTTCCCACCGGCCCCTTCGACATCATCTTTTGCCGCAACGTGATGATCTATTTCTCGCGCGACGAACAGGCGAAACTCGCCGCGCGCTTCAAGGAGCGGCTCACAACGGGTGGGTTTCTTTTCATCGGCCACTCCGAAACCCTGCAAGGTCTCGGCGTTGACTACCGGCTGCGGATCGAAGATCGCGGCATCGCTTATCAGAAGGAGTAGTAAAGCGTCCGTAGTCGCGTGTTCTCTGAACGATTGAATTGAATCTGAAGAGAGCGGAATCTGATAGATACAAACAGCTCACAAAGGACTACTGACGACGGATAATTGGAGGAACTATGTCCGACGATTTTCAATTCGACGGCGACGAAATGGCCGAACTTCGGTTGATCTTTTTCGAGCAGGCGAGGGAAGTGCTCGACACGCTCGGTGAATTGTTGCTCGTAGTTGAGCGCGACCCTGCCGACGCGGAATCTTTGCGCGCCATCCGTCGCGCCGTCCACACGCTCAAGGGCGATTCGACCGCCTTCGGGTTTTCGGAATTGACCGAGCTGGCGCATCACTACGAAAACGCGCTCGACCGCGTGCGCGCGCGCGAAGGCGTGGCGAGCCGCAAGCTGATCGACCTTTTGCTGGCGGGCGCGGATGCGCTCAGCGCGCTCGTCGCGTTTTATCGCGGCGAAGCGCCGATGCCGGAAACCGCCCAACTCATTGCCGGTCTCGACGCGTTGCGCGAATCCGAAGAAGTCGTGCCGGCGGAGCCGGAGCACAGCATTACGGTGCAGACCGTCGCGCCCGAAAACGTTTCTGTGTGCGAACTGGAGAGCGCCGCTTTGATGGAAAACGTCGCGACCGTTGTGCGCGAGGCTGTCGCCGCGTCAAGTGAAGTTGCTGTCGAAGCCGCTGAGGTGCAGACGGCGGCGACGACCACTGTCGTCGAACAGTGGAGCGGCGATGAGCGTCGCGCGGGCGAAGACCGCCGACAGGGCGCGGAGCGAAGACAATCACAGGCCATGACGCTGCGCGTCGAGAGCGAGCGCATCGACGCGGCGATGAATCTGGTCGGCGAGCTGATCATTCAACGCTCGATGATCTCGACGCTCGTCAATGAAATCGAAATGGAAAGACGCGGCGACGATGCGTCGCGACGCTTGAGCGAGGCGGTCGCGCTCTCGGGTCGCGTTCTCTCGGAGCTTCAAGAGAGCGTGATGCGGATGCGGCTCGTCGCCATCGATCAGGTGTTTCGACGCTTTCCCCGCGTCGTGCGCGATGCAAGCGTCAAGCTCGGCAAACCCATCCGGCT
>CBDUCU010000020.1:0-16855 GCA_965365725.1 uncultured bacterium
ATCGCGGCGACGGGCTTACACAGCATCGTTCTGTCCGCCAGACAAAAACTGACGAAGAGAAGGTCGTTATAGAGCGCCGCCTTCATCTGTCAAACAGCTTCTCGATCAAAGCGCGCAAATTTTCTTCGGCTTCAGAACTAAAACGCGCGGCCCATTCCGACGCGTCGCGCGCATGATTGCCGGAAAGCGCGCGTCTTAATTGCGCGGTCAGTTCCGCCACGTCGCCGAATTTGGATGTGAGCATGCCGCGCGTTTCGCCCACATCGGTTGCTACGACGGGCAGTCCGCACCACAGCGCCTCGACGCGCGAGATGCCGTAGCCTTCGCGTGCGACGGCTCGGATAAAAGCGTCGCTTCGTCGCATCACCTGATAGACCTCTCTGTTTGGAACGTTCTCAAGCACAGTGATCCATTCGCGCCCCTTGAGCGTCTCAGCACGATATTTTTCATCGCACGCAAAAGTGCCGTCGAGCAGGAGTAGTCCGACGTCTTCGCCCGTCTCGCGGCGCAAGGTCTCGACCGCATCGGCTGCATGACGGAAACCGTAGTCGGGGATAAAAACTCCGATTGAACAGACGCGATGCGGGCGACTCAGATACGAAGCAAGCGCTGTTTCATTTTTTTTGGAGAGCGGCGCATCGAGCAGCGTAGGCGGGATGCGCAGAAGACTGGGAATGAGAGTCACATTTTGTCTAACTTTGATCTCTTCCTGAAGCCAACGCTTCAATTCTTCGCTGACCACGATGAACTCAGTCGTCGAACGAATGGCGAGACGAAAGAGCGCGCGCTGTAAGAAATTAAACTCACGTTGACGGGCGGGAAGCGAGCCGTCGTGAATATTTTTGTACCATTCAAAACCTAGCAAAAATTTACCTGCGAGCCAGATTGACAGTAGAAGCGGGTGCGGATATTCGAGATGAAAATGGGTCGCATCGAGTATGCGCGCGCCGCGCGCTTCGCGCAGAAGCGCAGGGATAACGCCCAGCCTTCGATGCCTGATGTATCTAATTTGCGGGTCGCGTTTTGTGTGGTCGCCGAGCACGGCCCAGACCTTCGCATCGAATGCTCGAAGATGTTCGACTAAGTAGCTGATGTAAACTGAGACACCACCGTAAGGCGGCGGGAG
Organism: uncultured bacterium; assembly: GCA_965365725.1. Classification (GTDB taxonomy): domain Bacteria; phylum Acidobacteriota; class Blastocatellia; order Pyrinomonadales; family Pyrinomonadaceae; genus DASQDT01. The sequence goes on from CBDUCU010000020.1 coordinate 1,127, forward strand.
CGGGCCAAAGAGGATGACTTTTTGTCGCATGCGGGCCTGTTATCATGCACGAGTGCAAGGCGATTGTTCAAATCAATGACGACTCAAACGTCAGCAAAATCCGGCGCAGCAAACGAAGATGAGAAGAGGGCTGTTTTCGTCGTCGTCCCATCGTTTAATCATGCGCCTTTTGTCGGCGCAACGCTGCGCTCCATCATCACACAGACCCACGCGCCGTCGATGCTTCTCGTTATTGACGACGGCTCGACCGATGATTCTCCGCGCATGATTGAACGCGCGTTGCGGGATTGCCCGTTTCCATGCGAATTGATTGCGCGAGAGAATCGCGGTCTTTGCGCGACGCTCAACGAAGCGCTTGCGCGCAGCCGAGGCGATTATTTCGCCTATCTCGGCTCTGACGACCTCTGGCTGCCTGAATTTCTCGATGCGCGCACGCGGATGCTTGATGCGCGCCCGCGCGCTGTTCTTGGATACGGTCATTCGTATCTCGTCGATGAAGCGGGCCGCATCGTCGATTGCACGGCGGATTGGGCGCATTATACGGACGGCGACGCGCGCGCGATGCTTCTTGAAACCGTTGCGCCGATGAGTCCGACCGTTCTGTATCGACGCGAGGCGCTTGCGCGTTACGGCTGGCGCGATAAAGCGCGTCTTGAAGATTACGAGTTGTATTTACGTCTCAGCGCGGACGGCGAGTTTGCCTTCGATGCGCGAGTTTTGTCGGCGTGGCGGCGACATGGAGGCAATACGAGCCGCGATCAATTGATGATGCTCGACGAGCAACTCGAAGCGCAAAGCCGCGTCTGCCCTGAATTAGGCATCGACAAACAGGCTTTAGCGAGACTTCAAAGACGCGTCCGCTTTGCACGCGCCGAAGATTTTCTACGTCTTGGCGACAAGCGCGCCGCGCTGCGCCTGATGCGACGCAATATGTCGGGCGCTACTTCAGCGCGTGCGCTTGTGCGTATGCTCGCGCGCCTCTGTCTTCCCTTCTCGCTGATTGAGCGGCGCAATTCCGCGAGGCAAAGGCGGGCCGCCGAGCGTTACGGCGCAATAGATTTGTGAGGCGAAGTTTAAGGCGATGCGGAAATGAACAATTTTGTTGAGAGATAGGTGTGTGCGCGCATCAATTAGCTTTTCCTTTATGCGCCTTCGATCCAACGCTCGTACCACAAACTCAGATTGAGCAGCGCCCACAGATGAAAGCTCCAATCGCGTCGGCCACGTCGATGCTCGTCAATAAGACGCGCGACAAATGAATAGTCGAGAAACTCTCGCCTTCGCATTGAAGAGCTCATCAGGCATCCATCCAGCATCTCGCCCGTTGCGCCCGTAAACCACTCGCGGATGGGAGCGCCAAAGCCGCGCTTGCGTTGATAGAGCAGGTCATGCGGGAGAACGCTTTCGAGCGCGCGCTTGAGTATGTGCTTGCCGCTCGCGCCTTCGACTTTTGATGCGCGCGGAATGCTCAATGCGTATTCGACAAGTCGCTGGTCGAGAAACGGGACGCGCGCTTCAACCGAGGTTGCCATCGTAATCTTATCCACGCGCATCAACAGAAGCTCCGGCAGACGCAGCTTGAGCTCAAGATAGGTCAGGCGCGCGAGAAAATCTGACGCGGGGCGCGCCCGCGCGATACGTTCCTCATAATCTTTGACGATTGAAAAAGAGGTTAGTCCGTCGAGCCGAGCGCGCATTTTTGTTGAGAGAACCGCCTGTTTCAAAGCTTCATCGAAGACGATGGCCGCGCCCCAAAAGAGCGACTCGTCGGCCCCGAAACGTCGCGCCAGCTCCGCAGCCGTGCGCTGCTTAAAAATTCTTTCGAGAAACGGGCGTGCCGCCGAGCCTGCCGCGCTTCGCACGACGCGCGGCGCGCGCTCCGCATGCCGCCAGAAGCGTTCATAGACGCGCAGGTATTGCACGTATTTTGAATAGCCGCTAAAGATTTCGTCCGCCCCTTCGCCAACCTGCACGACGATTGTTCCCGTCTTACGCGCAAGCTCTGAAACATAGTAGAGCGGCACACACACAGGGTCTGCGATAGGCTCGTCCTGATGAAAGACAAGCTCAGGTAGAAAACGCTTCATCTCATCAGCGCCGATAATTACTTCGTGATGGTCTGTGTTAAAGCGACGCGCGACGCTGCGTGCCGACTCGAGTTCGTTTAACTCTTGTGCGTCGCTAAAACCGACCGTAAAGGTTCTAACGGGGCGCGTCATCTCTTCGGCCATCAGAGCGACATTGGCCGACGAATCAACGCCTCCTGAGAGAAACACGCCGAAGGGCACGTCCGACATCATCCGCTTGCGAATTGACTCGCGCAGAAGTCTCAACACTTCGGCGCGCTGCCCTTCGCCGTCATCTGTCTGTGCCTCTATTGAGGGAAGCGCGTCCCAGTATTGCGTGAGCGTCGTCTGGCCGTTTCGCTCGACGACGAGAAAGTGTCCGGCGGGAAGTTTTTGTATGTTGCAAAAGAGCGTCTGCGGCGCGGGCGTGGTCAAAAAAGTGAGGTAATGATAGAGCGCCTCTTCATCAACTTCGGCAGTCACAAAGGGGTGCGCGAGGATCGCTTTGATCTCTGAAGCAAAGATAAAGCGACCATTCATTTGATAAAAGTAGAGCGGCTTGACACCCAGGGGGTCGCGCGCAAGCACAAGTCGCTCATGCTCGCCGTCCCACAGCGCGACGGCGAAATCTCCTTCAAGCTCGCGCACAAAATCAAGCCCGCGCTCTTCATAAAGATGGATGATGGTTTCCGAATCGGTGCGCGAATGATAACGATGGCCGCGCGATTCGAGCGGCGCGCGAAGCACGGCGTGATTGTAAATCTCTCCGTTAAAGACGAGCCGCACGTCTTTGCCCGCGCAGCCGCGCATCGGCTGGCGACCGGCTTCTGAGAGGTCGATGATTGAGAGCCGCCGGAAACCTAGTCCGAGCCGCCCCTCGTCCAAGACTTCAACGCCCGCGTCGTCCGGCCCGCGATGCGTCATCGTGTCGCGCATCCGCTCGATGAGCGAATGCTCAACCGCACCCGTCGTCTTGCCGTATTCCCAGACTCCGCAGATTCCACACATTGCTTCAAAAGCGAGCCGGAAGCCTTGTGCCTCGTAACAGGCCTTAAGCTCCGCTCACATCTTCCCTTTCGCGTTTGGCAAGTATGCTTGTGAGCGATTCTAACCTGCCGGCTGCGTCTTGGCCCGCACAGACCGGCACAAGCGCCCAACTCATGACGACAGGCGTGCGCGCGCGAAGCGTCCAACAGACAATTTGCGAGGACTGTTTGTCGCCGTAGCCGCGCGAACTCCAACTCTCTTCAATAGAGAATTCAGACGCTCTTTTTTCAAGCGGAACAATAAAGAGACGCGCCGCGCGCCGCGCACCGACTATTTCAAACGCTCCATCGTCTTTGCACGCATGAGCTGAAGCGCCGGGCGCGGCATGAAAGCGAAAGCGAAACAGGTGCTCGCCCGTTCCCCAAAGTTCGTCGGTCACTATCCACAGCCGATGAAGCTTGTCGAACAAGACCGAGCGACGATGCGTGACCGGCTCGCGCAATCTCGCATAGCCTTTGTGCTCGGCGACAACCGCATCCTGCGCTTCGGCGGTCTGCCATAGAGATGCGCGTGGGTGAGCCTCGTCGCCGATAACAAATGGAGTTTGCTCGTCGGTCGTGTTCTGTTCGACATCGTCCACCTGCACTGTCGAATGTCGCGCCGTCGAGCGAAACAGATGTCTCTCTTTGAGATTTGAAGTGTAAACAAAAGTGCCTGCATCGGCGATGAGACTCTCTCCGCACGCGGAGACTTCGATGCTCAGCGAGTCGTTATGCGCATGCGAGCCGCGCGCGCCCAGACCTGCTCCCGACGCGCTCAACAAAAGGTAGAGATCGCCTTCGCGCATCACATATACGCCCGCGTGTGCAAATGCGGCGGAGGCGGCTTGCGGCGCGCTCTCAAGATTCTGATAAGCATCAACCGCGCGCGCGCCGAAAATCCACGCCAGTTCTTCGGGCGGCGTGTCAGAAGCTTTGAAACTCGGCTCTTGAAAGACGGCTGCGCCGATGCCAAGCAGATACGCATGATCGTCCGCCGCGCGCTCTGCTAAAGCCAGCAGACGACCTCCGTCCGCATCGCCGATGAGCGGCGCGCGTCCATCGGGTCGCAGGTATGCGCGCACGTAGTCGATCATCGCACGCAGCTTTGATTGGCGGCGCTCGCTCCATACGAGATTGTTTTCGCGCGCGAGAATAAAAGAGTAAAGAAAAAGCTCCGTCGCAAAGCGGTGATAGCCGGTCGAGGCTTCGTCGTGCGCGCCGTCGGGAAGAACGTGTTTGTCCATCTCCGAGAGCAATTCGCGCAGGCCAAACTCGCGCCACTCGCGCGCGGCCTGCAACTCCGGCAGACACACGCCGAGCCAGAAAAGACCAGCCACATCCGAAAGATAATGATTGCTTGTTGTGACGTAAGAGAATTCAAGATTGCGTCGGATGTGAGCGCCGTGCTCGTCAAAGAGCGCGAGCAGAAGCCTGAGACGCGCTTGGGTCAATGCGTCGGACGCGCGCAGGATTTGAAAGACGGCGAGAAGATTGATGGCGCGTAGCGCCGCCTCCATCGCACAGGCCCAGTTCGGCCCGCGCCCCAGAGGGTTTTGCGCGCGCCATGATTCGATCTGCGCAAACGCTTCTTCAGCCAATCGCTCGTCGCGCGTGAGCGCAAACCCTTCCGCGATCGCGACGAGATGGCCGAGCCTATTTAATTCCCACAACACGCGCACGTCCGAGCCGTCGCCGCGCATAAGCTGCACTTCAGAATGAAAATCAAGCCCCCAACGCGCGCCCGAAACAGGCTCGCGCAGCCAATCAATCTCCCTGCCAAATTCGATCTCGCCGAAGCCGAGCAAAGTCCACCGATGTTTGTGTGCGATTGTTTCGGCCCGCTCAATAATCCGGCGTGCGTCGTCTGCACCGATGGCGACGTGCGCTTCGTCAAAAGAGAAGATTTTCGGCGCGCCGCGCGTGCGAAAATGATTGATGAGAGATGTGCTGTCGAGCCGCTCGTATTCGGGAGCAAGCCGTGCGTCGGGCGGCGCTTCATGTTGCGCAAGCCGCGCGAGCATGGCGCGTTCTTGTCGTCGCAAGACGGCGGCGCGTGCGAGTCGTACGGCTTCGAGCAGCAATGTGCGTGCGCCCACGCCTCCGCGCAACGCGCGTTTGATCCTGCGAACCATGCTCATCGGAAAATAGTTTGAAGGACTGGGCCGCAGCCGACGACGACTGTACGTTGGCTGCACACTCATTTATCTCGGTCGCGCTCCAAATGCCGGGCCAAAAGATAACATAGACCTTCCTTGACGCGCCGTTTTGCGCGCCGTTAGACTTGCCCTTAATTTTGAGTAGAAAGCTTGACGGCTGTAAACAGCCCCGCGCGGCAAATACCAGTCAGTATTTTGTCAGTCCTTCGGAACAAACCATCTTGACGGAGCTAAAGACACGCGACAGCGCAAGCGCGCTTGAGCCGCCAAACGCTTTGAAAGAAGCCGCGCCCGAAACAAACAACTCGCCTACAGTTCACCCGCCCGAGCCGCCGATTGTTCGCATCGAGTCAGAGGAGACGGGCGTGCAGCTCAATCTTTCCGACCTCTGGCGTTACCGCGAGCTGCTCTATTTTCTGTCCTGGCGCGACATCAAGGTGCGCTACAAACAGACCGCTCTGGGCGCGACGTGGGCCGTCATTCAACCGCTCGCACAGATGCTTCTCTTTACGCTCGTCTTTAACCGCGTCGCAGGACTGACGACGGGCGATGTTCCCTATCCGGTTTTTGCTTACGCGGGGCTTCTGCTCTGGACGTTCTTTTCAAACGCCGTCTTAAATAGCACGCACAGTCTGGTCTCAAACACAAACCTCATCACAAAAGTCTATTTTCCGCGCGCGTTTATTCCGGCGGCGGCGGTCGCTGCCGGCCTTGTCGATCTCTCGATTGCGGGAGCAGTCCTCGCCGGTCTCGTCGTCTATTACGGAGTCGCGCCGGGAGCGACGATAATCTGGCTGCCTGCGTTTATTGTGCTCGCCGTGCTGCTCTCGCTCGCGGTCGGGATGCTTATCTCTGCAACAACCGTCAAGTATCGCGATTTGCGCCACGCGCTGCCCTTCATGATGCAGTTCTGGATGTTCGCCACGCCCATCATCTATCCTTCATCTGCCGTGCCGCAGAATTGGAGATGGGTGTTGATGATCAATCCTTTGACGGGCATCGTCGATGGCTTTCGCGCCGCGCTGACGGGCGGGGCGTTCAACCAGAAAACAATTATCATTTCAACCGTCGCAACCCTCGTGCTGCTCGTCGTTTCCTTCTACATCTTTCGCCGCGCCGAGGAGACATTTGCCGACGTGATTTGAGAAAAGCTGTTAGCTATTAGCTAACAGCTAATAGCTAACAGCTAACAGCTTCTTCCAACATGAGCACAGCCGTTCGCATCGAGAATGTCGGCAAGCGTTATCGCATCGGGGGTTTGCATCCCGGTTATATGACGCTGCGCGAGGCTTTGGGCGGTGCGATCCTTGCGCCGTTTAAGCGGCGCGGCTCGACGGAGCGAAGCAGGGAGATGTGGGCGCTTGACGGCGTGAGCATGGAAGTCGGCGAGGGCGAGCTGGTCGGCGTGATCGGTAGAAACGGCGCGGGCAAATCGACGCTGCTCAAGATTCTTTCGCGCATCACAAAGCCGACGCGCGGGCGCGTGACATTGCGCGGGCGCGTCGGCTCTTTGTTGGAAGTCGGCACGGGGTTTCACCCGGATTTGACGGGACGCGAAAACGTCTATCTCTCAGGCGCAATTCTCGGCATGCGACGCGCCGAGATTGCACGTAAGTTTGATGAGATCGTCGCTTTCTCAGAGATCGAAAAGTTTATCGATACGCCCGTCAAGTGGTACTCGTCCGGAATGTATGTCCGTTTGGCCTTCTCTGTGGCGGCGCATCTTGAGCCGGAGATTTTGATGATGGACGAAGTGCTCGCCGTCGGCGATGCGGCCTTTCAACAGAAGTGTCTCGACAAGATGAGCGACATCCGGCGCGAGGGGCGGACGATACTTTTCGTCTCGCACAACATGCCTGCGGTCGTGCGCCTGTGTCGTCGCGTGGTGCTTTTGCGTGAAGGCCGAATCATTAGCGACGGACAGGCGCAATCGGTCGTCAACCAGTATTTGAGTTCGAGCTGGACGGTGGGCGCAGAGCGCGTGTGGGAGCAAACAGAAGAAGCGCCGGGCGATAGTGTGGTGCGTTTGCGGCGGGTGCGCGTGCGCGCGGAAGAAGGAGAGACAGCGGCAAGCTTCGACGTGCGCCGGGCAGTCGCAATCGAGATAACTTTCGATGTAACGTGCGCGGGCCAAAACATAACGCCGCACATCGAATTACAGAATGAAGAGGGCGCGCAAATCTTTAGCGCACACGACACGGGCGCAGATGCACAGCGCGAGCGCGCCAAAGGTCTTCATATCAGCACCGTATGGATACCCGGCAACTTTCTGGCCGAAGGCCACCTGCTTGCGCACGTCTCGCTCGTCTCGCACAAGCCTGCCACCGTCTTGCGCGCGCACGCCCCGCGCGCCGTCGCCTTCCAGTTGATTGATCCGGGCCATGATACGGACAACGCAATGTCGGCGCGCGGCGATTTTGAAGGGCCGATGCCGGGTGTGGTTCGCCCCCTGCTCAAGTGGCAGACAAATTTTGAGGGCGGCGGCGCGAAGTCAATTAAGCCGGGCCATTCGAGCAATTCCGCATGAAGAAAAATCTTCAGGAAGGGCTGCCCTTCCTGAAGATTTTTTGAAGCGCGCGCTTGCGCGACATCGTCTTGCGCGGCGCGGCATCTGCGCTCAACTCTACGCATTGATTAATCGATGATTAATCGATCTCGCCGTCAAACATGGTCTCAACTTCGAGCGCAAGTGGAAGAATGTCTCGGCACAAAACTCATTGCTGCCTGTTGGCGCAATGTGGCTCGCACTACCGGGCAATGCTCAGCGCTTTGATCGTCTAAGATTAGAGTCTGACTATTTTGGCGCAGGCGTTTTTGCGCAGATCGCCGGAAAGGGCGTTGCGCGTGTCGATGATGAGTTTTGACAACTCGCAGACGCGTTTGTAATCGACGCTGCTGTGATCTGTGACGATGACGATGCAATCGGCGGAGCGCACCTCGTCGTCCGTTAGCGCGATGGAATGAAGCGGCTCACCGGGCGCTTGTGTATGCGCGTCGTCAAAGCGTACCTCCGAGACAAACGGATCGTGATAGACAACGTCCGCGCCTTTGGCGCGCAGCCGGTCGATGATCGAGAGCGCGGGGCTTTCGCGCACGTCGTCGATGTCCTTCTTATAAGCCACGCCGAGCAGCAGCACGCGCGAGCCGTTCAAGCTCTTGCGCTCATCGTTCAGGCCATCCGAGACGAGTTGTACGACGTGCTCGGGCATGCGCGAGTTGACCTCTTCCGCCAGGCCGATAAAGCGCGAGTCGAAACCGTGCTGGCGCGCTTTCCACGAAAGATAGTGCGGGTCGAGCGGAATGCAATGGCCGCCGATGCCGGGGCCGGGATAGAACGGCATAAAACCGAAAGGTTTTGTCGCCGCCGCGCGAATCACCTCCCACGTATCGATTCCCAAGTGATAGCAGAGTCGCGCCATCTCGTTTGCCATACCGATATTGACGGCGCGGAAAGTGTTCTCTAAAAGCTTCGCCGCTTCGGCCACGCGCGCAGATGAAACGGCGTGCACATCGCGGACGATCAATCCGTAGAGCGCGGCTGCGGCTTCGGTCGAATCTTCGGTCGAGCCGCCGACGACCTTCGGGATATTGTGCGTCTGAAACTGCGGGTTGCCGGGATCGACTCTTTCGGGCGAGAAGGCGAGCAGAAAATCTTCGTCGAGCTTGAGCCCCGTCTCTTCCAGCAGAGGCAACAACACTTCGTCGGTCGTACCCGGATAGGTGGTCGATTCAAGGATAATGAGCTGGCCGCGCCGAAGTCGTTTCTGAATCTCTCCGGCGGCGGCGAGAATATAAGAGATGTCCGGCTCTTTGGTCTTTCTCAAGGGCGTGGGCACGCAGATAATGATTGCATCGCAGGCCGCCAGTTCGTCAAAGTCGATTGTGGCCGAAAGCATCTTTGCATCGACCAGTTCCTTGACGATTGAAGTGGGCACGTCGCCGATGTAGCTTTCGCCGCGATTGATTGAGTCAGCTTTTTTCGCGTCAACTTCAAAACCAACGGCGCGCAAGCCCTTGTGCGCGAATTCGACGACGAGCGGGAGTCCGACGTAGCCGAGGCCGATTACGCCGACGCGCGCGCGCCGAGACTTAATGAGTTCGAGAATCTGATCTTTATTCATAAAGAGAATTTTTGGGTAAGCGTCTTTCAGGTTTGAATCTCACTCTGGCAGGGCAGAGGCCGCGAGGCAAAATCTCACGTTTATGAAGACTATGTAAGCGAAGGCGCGACTGTCAAGCGAGTGGGCGTGCGGCGCGGCGCGAGCGTGTTATATTTTAAGTTACAACGTTCAATCGGATGAGATCAAAAGATGCCCGCCGACGCACCACAAACAACTGCGCGTACAAACGCAAATCAAAACTCTCTTGTGACGCACGCCGTGCTCGTCGGGCTGACTCCGCTCATCCCCGTGCCCTTTGTCGATGATCTGGTCAAGGCGCATCTGTTGCGGAGGATGGTGATAGCGCTGGCCGCCTCGCACGCGCGTTCGGTCAGGCCTCAAGATGTCGAGACGTTAATTGAGGATCGCGGCGGGTGCGCGCTCGGATGTCTCGGTCAGGTCGTGCTCTATCCGCTCAAGAAAATCTTTCGCAAGGTCTTCTTCTTCCTCGAATGGAAGCGCGCCGTCGATCTCACGAGCCGCACCTATCATCAAGGCTATCTCATCGATTATGCGCTCAGCTCCGACGCAATCTTCGGCGCAAAGACGATGGCCGAAATTCGAGACGCAATCGACGCGGTCTGTCGTGAATCGCCGGTCAAGCCGCTTGAGAGCGCCATCGGCGCGACCTTCCGCAAATCGAGGGGCGTTTTGCGCTCGGCGGCGCAGATATTTGCGGGTGCTCTCAAACGTCGGGGCGACGCGCGTCCCGACCGTCAACAGGTGGCCGAAGTAGTCGATGCGGTCGAGGAGCAGGAGGAGCGCGAGATTGCGCCCGTCACGACGGGTCTGCAACGCGCCGTCGCAAATATCCCCGAAGAACATTTTCGCCGTTTACGCACGCGCCTCGACGCAAGACTCGGCATTGTGCGCAACACGCCCGCTTGATTAAAGTGAATCAAAGTTGCCCTCGATGAAACGCTGCCCCAATTGCCTGCGCGCTTACGCGGACGAGACCTTGAGCTTCTGCCGCATGGACGGCGCATATCTTGTCGCCGACACTGCTCCGCTTGTCGAAGACGGCGCGACGCTTCTCAAGCTTGATGCAAACGAGGCGGCGCAGACGGAAATCTTCGAGGCGGGTGCGGCTTCGGGCGAAGTCAACAGCGCATCTCTAACCAGACCGCTCGCTCAAAGCGGCGTGCGCAAACGCAGGCCAACGCGTGCGCGTGCGATTGAGTCGTTGGCCGTGCTGCCTTTGGAAAACGCCGACGCAGACCCGAAAGGCGAGTATCTCTCGGACGGCATTACGGAGAGCATTATCAACTCGCTTTCGCGCTTGCCGCGTCTGCGCGTCGTCCCGCGCTCGACGGTCTTTCGCTACAAGGGGCGTGAGGTCGATCCCTTACAGGTCGGGCGCGAGCTAAACGTCCGCGCTGTTTTAACGGGGAGGATGATTCACGTCGGCGATCAACTAATCGTCAGTGCAGAGCTAATCGACCTCGCACACGAAGGGCAAATCTGGGGCGAGCAGTACCGTCAGCCAATCGAAGACATCTTTATCCTGCAAGAAAAAATCTCGCAGGAGATCGTCGCCAAGCTGCGGCTTCGTCTGAGCGGCGAAGAGAAGAAGAAATTAAAGAAGCGCCCTACTGAAAACGCCGAAGCCTATCAGCTCTATCTGCAGGGCCGTTACTTTCTCAACAAGCGCACGACCGATTGGATCAGAAAAGGCATCGACTTTTTTCATCGCTCAATCGACATCGACCCGGCTTACGCGCTGGCTTACGCCGGTCTGGCAGACGCTTTTGCATTTCTCGCCTCATCGACCGGCGAGCAGCCCGCCACCGAATTTTATCCAAAGGCCGAAGCCGCCGCCCGGCGCGCGCTCGAACTAGACCCAAGCCTTGCCGAAGCTCACACTTCGCTCGGCTTTTATCATCTTCTCTACGAATTTGATTTCGACGCGGCGGAACGCGAGTTTCGACGCGCCGTCGAACTCAATTCGACTTACGCCAACGCGCACGACGGTTACAGCTTCTACTTCAAGGCGACCGCCCAACACGAGCGCGCCATTGGCGCTTGTCGTCAGGCGCAGAAGATCGACCCGCTCTCGCTTTTTGCGGGCGTGAGCCTCGCCTTTGCATACTACTTTGCGCGACAGTTTGAACGCTCTGTTGAGCAGAGCCGCAAGGCGCTTGAGCTGGATTCGCGCTTTATCTTTGCGCACTGGAGCGCGGGCGTGGCGCTTGCGCAAGCGGGCAGGCTCGACGAGGCGACTGAGGCTCTAACGCGCGCCGTCGAGATTTCCGGAGGCGGTCTGACATTCAAGGCGCATCTCGGCTGGCTTCACGGACTGGCGGGGCGAAAGAAGAAGGCGCAAGAGGTGCTCGGCGAACTCGAAGGGCACGCCGAAGTGCGCTATGTCTCCGCATACTACTTTGCGCTCGTCTATCTCGGCCTTAAAGATTACAAGCGCACGATTGAACATCTTGCGCACGCCTTTGACGAGCATATAGGCTTTCTCGCCTTTCTGCGCGTCGAGCCGATGTTCGATGTCTTGCGCGACGATCCTCGATTCAAAGAGCTTGAGTCCCGTCTCGGCTCTGCCATGTAGAGTTGGGCATGAGTGCAGATAGCTTTTCAGTTCGCCGAGCGTTTAGAGACGAGTGGGGTTTCGCGTCTGAGCGGGGATCGTGCAACGGTAAATTGCAAGATGTCCTCTCCGGCCTCTCTGTTTAATCCAACTTTTAACCACTCAATCGAGCGCCCGCACTAATCGGCATCACCGATGACAGTAAACGCCGCCCAGTAGAATGGGTGTCGATACGCGCCGCCCGCGCTCATCATCTTCAACGCGGCGCTTTGCAGAGCTAAAGCTTTTGCTGACGAACGACCGCGCGTGCGGTTTAGCTCGCGATGAAAATCGAGCATCAATTCCGACGTGCTCTTCGAACTCACTTTCCACTGGCTGGCGACCGTCGCCGGCGACCCGCCGACAAAGAGTGCCCACGACATGCCGATGAGACCTTCGCCAGCCGTTGTGCGCCCGCGCGCCGTTTCGCACGCCGACAACACAACCATGTCGGCGTTGAGCTTGAGGTTCATCATCTCCCACGCTTCGAGCAAACCATCTTCACGCCCCTCTGCGCCTGTCTGTGACAAGACGAGATGCGAGTACAGAGGCGACGCGTCGTCTATCACACCGTGCGTGGCAATTTGTAAGACGCGGAAGCGTCCGGCCTCCTGTTTAAAGCGTGCTTCGCTCGCCTCCGCTCCCGTATAGACGCGACTTCGCTCAGTGCCGTACAAAGCGCGCAGCGCCTCAACCTCGCGCTCGGCTTCAGGTAAAGGCTCTAATTTGTCTGCGCGCAAAACTTCTCCGGCGCGCGCCGTCTGCTGCTCGCTCAGCATAGGATTGCCGAAGGCGAGAAGAACCGAATCACTCGACTTCTGCTCACTGCCGCGATGGGATTTTTTCATCTCGCGCAGCGCCGTCAGCGACGGCGCGTAAGAGACGGCGTGATCCTCAATAAGAAATCGCCCCGTCGCTGATTGCAGAGCTTGAAATGGCAGGTTCCAAAGCGGGCCGTCGGGCACAATGACAAGCGTCGTTTGTCCGCGCAGTTGCGCCGCCGCCGGACGCAGCAGCGCGTCGTAGAGCGAGCGAGCCGACTGCTCGAAAGGCTTGCGCGCGGCAATCTGCCGGCGAAAGTTTTCGGCACGCACGCCAAGCTCTTTTGCATTGACATTTAAACGATAGGCGCGCAAGTCAACCGGCGCGAGACGACGCGCATCCGCTTTTGTCAGAACAAACAGGTACACGCCCGAATCCGTCAAGACGTATTCCAGAAGCGCGCCCTTCGCTGCGGGCAGAAGCTCTGCGATTTGCGACAAGCTAACGGGCGTAGACGCGCCACGACGCGCGCGCAGCTCCGGGTGCGCGGCGTACAAATCAGTCTGAAAGGCTTCGTATTCCAGTCGCGCCGCTCGCCGCTTGTCCTCTAATTCAGCGAGCCTCTTGTTGTCAGGCGTTTGTAGCCCGCCCTCGTAAGAAATCTGCGCGTTGAGCGTCACGAGTGCGGCTTCCAGCTCGCGCTCGCGCGTCGTTTCGCGTGAAGTCGCCGCCTGTTCAATTTTGCCGCGCCCACCTTGCAAGACTTCTACCAGCGCGCGAGCCTTTGCACGTTCCGCATAGACAAAAGCTTCGCCCGTTTTATTTTGCTCGACGAGCATCTCGACCATCTGGCGATAGGGCGTAAGCTTGTCTTCAAAAAACTGCTGCTTGGCGTGCTCCGTGCCCGCAACGTTGGCGCGCAAAGCTTCAATGACGGCAATGGCTTCATCGAAAGCTTGACGAGCTTCAACCGTACGTTTAAGTGCACGATGGACGAGTCCGGTCGTCGTACGCGTGCGCCATAATACGTCGGGAAGAGCGAGACGGCGCGCCGTCTCTGTCGCCTGCTCGGCAGACGAGAGAGCCTCTGCGTGTCGTCCGAGCGAAGAATACGCGTCCGCCATGTCCTGCCGAATCCAAGCGGCGCAACGCTCATCGTTGATTGATTCGAGCAGCGCGAGGCTGCGCTGGTAATTTTCAAGCGCCGCTTCGTATTTGCCCTCTCGAAAATAAATGCAGCCAATGCCTCTCAGGACAAACGCTGCTTGTTCTTTGTCTTTAACTATCTCTGTGAGCAGCAGACTCTTTTGAAAGAGTTCGAGCGCGCGTACTAAATCGCCTCGCTGCTCGCTGATGTACGCAATCCCCCTGAGCGCCTCGATTGTCATGTACTTATTGCCCGATTGCTCGCTCGCCGCCAAGCCTTTTTCGTAGAAGGAGAGCGCCAGCGACACGTCGTTCTGTCGCCAATGCGCGCTTCCGATGTTGACGAGCATGCGAGAGGCGTTGCCCTGGTCTTTCAACTCTTCGAAAAGAGCGAGCGCCTTATTGTAATGCTCAAGCGCGCCCGCGTAATCGCCGAGCGCGTTACGCACAAGTCCGATGTTGCTGTTAGTCAAGGCAATGCCGGCCTTGGCGTTGACTGATTCGCTGATGGCTAGACTCTTCTGAAAATACTCGAGCGCGCGCGGGTAATCGGCCTGCGCGCGATAGGCGTTGCCGATGTTGTTGACCCACATCGCGGTCATCGAAAGATTTCCTACCGACTCGCCCATAGCCAGCGCGCGCTTGTAAAAGTCGAGCGCCTGCGCATACCGGTTTTGAGAGAAATGGACGATGCCGATGTTGTTGAGAGCGCGCGCAGCGATGTAACGGTCTCCCGCCGCCTCGCTCTCGGCAAAGCTCTTTTCATAAAACTCAACAGCGCGCGCATAATCGTATTTACCGGAATATGCATTTCCGATGAGTCGCAAAACCTCCGCCACACCGCTTCGGTCGCCGCGCCGCTCTGCAACCAGACGCGCCAGCTCAAAGGCGGAGAGCGACTGCTGAAAATCACCTTTCATGCGTAAACGGTCGGCCTCTTTCGCAAGCGCTTGTTGAAGCTCGACGGTCAGTTTGTCCTTTATCTTCTCAAGCTCGGCGGCGCGCTGCTCGTCGGTCTGAAGCGCCATGAGCGAACGCACCAGATCATCCGCGTGCGCCTGCGCGGTTGAAGCGTTCGCAGTAGTCGTCGCGGGCGAGCCGGATTGTTGTGCAGCAATCCTGACGGAAGAGAGATAGAAGAAGAGGACGACGCAAATTGAGAAGATAAGCTTACGAGGCATGAGTTTGAAACCCTATTGCTTGTTTGACGCGGAAAGGTTAAAGGCCGAAGGGCCGAGCCATCTCGACCTTTTAATTGTGACTGGTCGGGTTTGACGCGAGAGGGATTCTACAGCGCGAGATCGTTTTCCGTAAAGATAGCGGGCGATTGAGAAGAATCGTTATTTGAGGTAAACGACATTCACCGAGTATTTATCGGCCAGCGTGCGGTTGCCGTCGCGCACGCCGTAGAGGTTGAAGCGATAACCTCCGGCGGGCAGCAGACGACGCGGGAGCGTGAGGCGGAAGCTGCCTTCCCGGCTTTTGCGTAAATTGCTTTGCGACCAGACGACGCGGCCTTCTGTGTCAATGGCTTCGAGCAAATAAGACTTGTAAGCCTCGCGGTGCGAAGGGTGAAGCGTGAAAGAGATGCTGCGGGCGCGAGAAGAAGCTTCCAAGGTTTTGGCCTCGTCCGTTTCACCGCGCAATGTCTCTACCGGATAAAGCTCGACGCGCGCAAGCTGTGCGGCAACCTCGAAGGGGGTTGGTCGCGGCGCGGGTCTTGGCTTTTGCGCGATCTTATCCTCTTCGGGATTTCTCGATTGGCTCTGCCCTACATCTTTTCGCTCGTCGGCGGGCGGGACATCCTGCGACGGCGCATGCGCAATGCTGCTCTCG
>CBDUCU010000021.1:0-16520 GCA_965365725.1 uncultured bacterium
GCGCTCAAGAAAATCTCCGAAACGCATTCCCGCCGGCTTGGCCAGATAGCGCCCTTCGCGCTGGACGAAGATCATCGGCGTGTTGCAGACGTATTCGACAAAGGATTCGGGCGTAAAGCGTTCCTCCAGCGCGGGCGGAGAAATTCCGACGCGTGAAGCGTCCGTCAGCAGCCACGCCGCATAGCGCGTTGACTTATAGCCGGAACTTCGTCCGTCCTCGAATGGCGAGTTGGCAAAGATGGCCGTCACAATGGGTGCGAGACGATTGGCGACAAGAAACTTTTTCGCCATGTCCTCTTCATCACCGTAATCCAGATTTGTTTGCACGGCGGCGGTGCGCGCCATCATGTCCCACGCGCGCTCGCCGTGCTCTGCCAGAAAGGGGCGCATCACCTCGTAGCGCGCCTTCGGAAACCACTGCTGCTCGCTGATGGTGCGCAAGGGGTCGAAGCCGACGGCGAGAAAGGCGTAAGAGCTGGCTTCCGCGATTTCATGCAGCCGCGCAAGGAAACGTCTAATCTCAAGCTCAACGTCGCGCAGGTTTCGTTGCGGCGCACCTGAAAACTCGATCTGCCCGCCCGGCTCCACCGTCAGACGATTCATCTGTCCGGCGTTGACTTCAACCAGCACGCCGTTTTCATAAAACATGTCGTTTGATGACGGCGCAAAGCCCGCCAGCACGCGCTCGACCTGCGCGGGCGCAAGGCGCGCCCAATCGCGCGCGCAGTCGTAACCGATCAGCTCAAGCTCGACACCGCACATCCATTCCGCGCGCTGTTTGGCCCCGCGCCGCAGATTCTCGACAAAGAGCGGCACGGAATCTTTCGATACCGCATCCGTCAAAAGCGGAAACGCGCCGCGCGCCGCATCGGTGTTTTTCGCCTTCTGCTGCATAAAAAAGCTGTCAGTTGTCCGTCGTCGGTTGGCCGTCGTTCGTTTTGATTACCTGTCGTGTTTTGTGAATCTCTCAAACGGCAACATACAAACAACGAACGACGTGCAACCGACGACGGACGTTTTTAAATAGCCACGAGAAGATTGCTGCTGAACTGTTCCGCGTCGTCGAGCCAAGTGTTTGAGCTGGCAAAGCCCGTCTCTTCGGCGAGACGAAGGATTTCCGCAAGATCGTATTTGTAAGAATTTTCTGTGTGGACGCGCTCGCCTGCCTCGAAATTGATTTGAAGATCGAGAGCACGCAGGTTGACGGTTTGTGCGCGCGTGCTTTCAATGTGCATCTCGACGCGACCTTCCTCTTCGTTGTAGAGAGCGACGTGTTTGAAGTGTTGAAGATTGAAGTTTGCGTCGAGTTCGCGGTTGATGCGCGCAAGCAGGTTGAGATTGAAGGCCGCCGTCACGCCGAGCGCGTCGTTATATGCGGCTTCGAGCGTGGATGCGTCTTTTTTCAAATCCGCGCCGAGCAGGAGACGGTCGCCCGCGCGCAAGGCGCGACGCAGAGCGCGCATAAAGTTGCGCGCTTCGGCGCGGCGAAAGTTTCCGATGTTAGAGCCGAGAAAAAGAACGAGTGCACGCGCGTCGTGCTCGACCGATTCGAGCATGCGTGGAAGCGCCGATTCGTAATCGCCCGCGTAGGCCGCAACGCGCAATGGCGGAAAGGCTTGCACAAGCGCGCTTGCGCTCGATTCAAGCGCGGCGTGCGAGATATCGACGGGGACGTAAAGCAGCTCGCTTTGTATCTCGAGCAGCGCCTCGATAATGCGTCGCGTCTTTGTGGCGCTGCCGCTTCCCAACTCGATAAGCGAGATTTTCGCATCGTCGCGCGCCGCCGCTTCTGCAATCTCTCGCGCGTGGCGGGCGAAGATTTCATCTTCGGCGCGCGTCAAATAGTATTCAGGAAGCAGGCAGATGGACTCGAAGAGAAGAGAACCGAGCGCGTCGTAGAAATATTTCGGCGGAAGAGATTTTTCTGATTGAGTGAGGCCGCTCCGCACGTCTTCGGCGAAAGAGTCGCGCGCGCGCACAACCTCCAGATCGACGATCTTCAAGCGTTCTTCCAACGCATCCTGTGACTGCCGCATGACTCGCCCCCCTGTTAATTCACCCGTCGCCACATTCAATAAAAACTCGCGCGCAATGTCCGCTAACGAACGCTTGCTATAATAGCCGAACCAGACCCATTATCAACGCGTCTGTGTTCAGAGAACATTTCGCGGATTGCGATAAAAGAGCATGAAAACCTTGTTGACGAACAATGAACGGGCCGACCTCATCGCCGCTGAGATGGACGCGGCGCGCGTGCGGACGCTTGCTCTCTTTGACATCGTGCGCGAAGAGCATCTGCATGAAAGCCCCGGCTTCGGCTTTCGCCCCGTCATCTGGCATCTCGCGCATATCGGTGTGTTTGAAGCCTACTGGCTTCTGCAAAAGCTCAATGGTGAGCCTGCTCCCGACGAACGGTACGAGCGCATCTTCGACCCCATCGCCACGCCGCGCGAAGAATCTAAAAACCTGCCCACACGCAGAGAGATGGAAGACTATCTCGCGCGCGTTCGCACACGCGTCCTCGAACGCCTGGCTAAAAACGATTTCGACTCGTCCGACCCGTTTGTGCGCGACGGCTATGCGTTTCGTCTCGTCATCGAGCATGAGCGGCAACATCAAGAGACGCTCGCGTATCTTTTGCAACTGATTGATCCGTCGAAAAAGATGCGACCGCGCGCTACGGCTTCCGACTTGTCTCAAACGGAGGCGGCGCGCGAATTGAATGATGAGAGACTTGCTTTGCAGCTCTCAAAAGATGAAATGGTCGAAGTGAGCGCGGGGTCTTTTAGGATGGGCTGCGTGTGGGACTCGTTTGCTTACGACAACGAGTTGCCCGCGCATGAAATCACGCTCCCCGCATTCAAAATCGATAGATTGCCGACGACAAACGCCGCCTTCGCAGAGTTTGTCGAAGACGGCGGTTACGAGCGGCGCGAATTCTGGAGCGACGATGGATGGAGCTGGCGCGAGCGCGAGCGGTGGCAGCATCCGCTTTTTTGGCGGCGCGAGGGCGCGCGGTGGATTGAACGAACGATGTTTGATGTGGGGGCGCTTCGCCCGCGTCATCCGGTCGTCGGCGTGTGCTGGTACGAGGCCGAAGCTTACGCGCGCTATCGAGGTAAAAGATTGCCGACTGAGGCCGAATGGGAGAAGGCCGCGTCGTGGGATGCTTTGGGCGAGCGCAAGAACCGTTTCGCCTGGGGCGATGCGGAGCCGACCCATAAGCTTTGCAATTTCGATTTAACGAACTGGCAAACAACTCCTGCGGGAAGTTTTCCCGCAGCCGAGAGTCCTGTCGGTTGTCTCGACATGACGGGCAACGTCTGGGAATGGACAGCGTCAGCCTTTGAAGGCTTCTCCGGCTTTGCGCCCTTTCCTTATCCCGAATATTCGCAGACCTGGTTTGACGGCGATCACCGCATCCTCAAAGGCGGCTCCTGGGCGACCGGCCCATCGGTTCTGCGGACATCTTTTCGCAACTTCTTCCGCCGGCACTTTCGCATCGGGTTTGCCGGAATCCGTCTCGCCGCAGACGCATGAAAGCGATGCCGCGTCAACGCGCGGCTGCTTCAATATTTCTCTCGTTCAAGCTCTCATCGACGGCGGCGAGAAATGCACGCAACAGACGCGCGCGTTTCTGCGCGGGCGTGAGCTTGATTAGCTCTCTGTCTTTTGCTTCCGCTTGAGTTGTACCCTCTTCTTCCGTGTCTTCCGATTCGTAATAGATCGCGTCCTCTGAATACTTCTGTGCGAGATCGACGAGACGCTTGTCGCCGATGGTGCGGGCCAGCGCGTGCATCATCTGCTCGGCTTCGTAGGGCGGTTCGTTTTCGACCTCATGCAGGTGTTTGACAAGGAAGGGAACAAGGCGGGCATCCGGCCAACGCCCCACCACCTCGAAGAGCGCCAGCTCGCCTTCACCGAGTTTTTTGGAATCAAAGAGCGCTTTTGAGAGTCGCGCTTTCTGTTCGTCCGTCAGCAGATTGATGAGCGCGGCATCAACGTCTGCTCCGTAAATTTCCATGTTTGACACGTCAGGAATTTCAACAACCTCGCCTTCAACAGAAGGGCTCGCCGCAACCTCTTCAGTTTGCACTTCTACCTGCTCATCGCTGCTCTGTGCCTCTCCGTTTTCATCAGCATGACTCTCATCTCCAACATTTGTAGCTTCGCCAACGTCTTCAGATTCCTCTTCCGTCTCCGGGTATGCGAGGCTTGCGCTGACACGCAGCTCGTAAGCCCCTTCCCAACGCGTCGCGGGTTCTTCGGCGCAGCGCACGAGCCATTCGAGGATCTCTTTTTGATCGGGCGGATCTTGACGCGCAATCCACGTCAGTTCCTCGATGCGCTTGATGTAGATTTTCAAATCCTCGTCCGAGAGTTTCTTTACGCCGTAGCGCATGTCAAAGATTCGATAGCCGCGCGTCTCTTCCGCCTCGGTGGATTTGAGAAAGAGAAGACGCAAGTCGCCCTTGCGAAAGTTACCGGCAAAGTTTGGGTCTTCATCCCAAACCCAGTGATAGACCTGCAGGCTCTTTTCGCCGGGGTCGCCCTTGAGGCTTTCCGTGACCTGAAAAATCGTCCTCCTTTCATTCTCTCTTTCAGCATCTTTTAGCTTTACAGTCTCACCGGCGCGCGCAACAACGATGCGCTCGCTCTCACGATAGAGCGTGCGCAGAGGGTTTGGCGGCTCGACGGGACAACTTGCGGCGGCTGTTGCGCGCGGAGCATTGATTGAGACGGCGACCAGAACGGCGAGACAAATCGAGAGTACAAAGATAGAAGATACGGACAAACGACCGGCGGGCATGGAGCGTTCTCCTTTCGTCTGCTTGCAGATGGACGCTCTTCAGGGAGACGGCTCGGAAAGCATCCTCTTTGCGGAACCAAAATCTATTCGCTTAGACACAGCTTTACGAAAAAAGGTTCCTTTGTCGAGAACGAAAATTTTTTTGTCGCTTGCACAGCCGACAAATTTGAAAAGCGATGTTAGACGCGCGGCTTTAATTCATAATTAAGACGCAATCCGTCTCCGGGCAGAACGCAGATGAAGACGAGCCATGCAGAGACCGTCTCTGCGGTAGTCGATCAATTCTTCTAATCGCACAGCCACGAAAATACGCGCGCGGCAAATTCGTTTCAGGCAGTAAAACGGGGTCGAAAGTATTCGTAAACATTGTCTGCGTTCGGCGCGTATAGAGATTGTCTTCAGACCGGGACACATCTCGCCTTCAAAGTGGATTTATGAAAACGATCTATACGTTCTATATGGATGCCGCGAAGATTGCCTTGCAATCAATCTTCGCGCACAAGCTGCGCGCTTTTCTGACCCTCATTGGCATCATCATCGGGGTCGCTTCGGTCGTCGTCGTCGGCGCGGCCATTAGCGGCCTGAACACTTACGTCATGGAGCGCGTGACGGCGGTGCTTGGCACGAACCATTTTATGATTGCGAGGATGGCGAATCAGGGCGAAATCTCTGAAGAGGAATGGGAGAAGCGCAACCGTCGCAACAAGCGTCTGGAGCTGGAAGATTACGAGTGGGTCAAGACGCACTGCACGACCTGCTCGGAAGTCGGCGCGCAGTTTCAAAATCGCGTCGATCTCAAACAGAACGGCAAAGAGCTTTTCGGGACGGAGGTGGCCGGCGTGACCCCGAACATGGCCACCATCGAAGAGAAGACCATCGGCGAGGGGCGCTTTATCCTGCAGCATGAATACGAATCGGCGGCGATGGTCGCCGTCGTCGGCGAAGACGTAAAAGATAAAATTTTCGACGGTCAAGACCCCATCGGCAAGACGATAAATGTGCGCGGGCTGCCGCTTGAAGTCATCGGTGTCTTGGAGAAGCGCGGCTCGATGTTCGGGCAGTCGTTCGACAAAGTGATCTACATTCCTCTGACCGCTTATCGCAAAATCTTTGGCGGTCGCCAGAGCATACAGATTCACGGCAAGGCCGCAAACCGCGAACAGTTTCAACTCGCCATCGAAGATGCGCGCACGGCCCTGCGCAACAAGCACAAGCTTTCGGGCGACGAAGAGGACGATTTCGGATTAGTCAACACGGGCGACCTCAACAACGAGGTTGACAACTTTACGGGCGCAATCGCAATGGTCGTCGTCCCCATCACGGCCATCTCGCTTCTGGTCGGCGCAATCGTCGTCATGAACATCATGCTCGTCAGCGTCACCGAGCGAACCTTCGAGATCGGCCTGCGCAAGGCTTTGGGCGCGACGCGCAAACAGATGCTTTTGCAGTTTTTGATCGAGTCGTCTTTTCTGACCATCTTCGGCGGCGTGCTCGGCATCCTTTTGGCGGCAGGCGTAGCGTGGCTTATCACGACGGGCACGGGCGTAACGATGACCGTCACCATCGGCTATGTCATGCTCTCGCTTATTGTCTCGACTGCGGTCGGACTGGTCGCCGGAATCTATCCGGCCTTCAAAGCCTCGCGTCTCGATCCGATTGTGGCGCTGACGAGAAATTGAAGATAGCTATTAGCTGTTAGCTATTAGCTGTTAGCGGAAAACGAACGGCGGATTTTCAGTCCGTCGCCTGGCATCAAGATCAATAGAGTGAAAGCTAACAGCTAATAGCTAACAGCTTCCTTATCATTATGAAATTAAGGCTTCCCGCATTCGTGCCAAAAGAAATCCTGAAGATGGCGCTCGATAGTATTCGTTCGCACAAGCTCAGGAGTTCTCTGACCGTGCTCGGCATCGTCATCGGCGTGATGGTGGTAATCGTCGTCGCATCGCTTTTGACCGGCGTGCGGCAATCAATCATCAACTACGTCGAAGAGTACGGCACAAACAATATCTATGCGTTTCATCTTTCGACGGGGCCGAGCCTGGGGCACAGAGATGCAGCGGAGCGTGCGCGCAAACCCCTGACGGATGCCGACGCAGATGCCATCCGGCGCAACGTGACGGCTGCTGAAGAGGTCTCCAACTGTCTGTTTGTTTCGTGGTGGGATTCGACCATCAGCTATCAGGGCAAGAACTACCGGCGCGGCGATTTGCAGGGCGTTTCGGAAAGCTACCAGCGCGCAGTCAATCTCTCGGTACGCGAAGGGCGCTTTATTACCGATGCGGATGACGAGAACCGTCGTAACGTGATGGTCGTCGGAGTCAACGTCGCCGACACGTTGTTTCCGGGTCAGGCGAACGTCGTCGGAACGGAAGTCAAGCTCGGCGGTCGGCCATTTGAAATCATCGGCGTGCTTGAGAAACGCAAGAGCGCGCTCTTTGGTGAGAACGAAGAGGACAACGCCGTCTTTATTCCTGTGCGGACGGCGCGGCAAGTCTCGCCCGGCAGCGAATACATGATGATTATCATTCGCGCGCGTTCAGGCATGTTGCGCGAGGCGCTCGACCAGACCGAAGAGGTCTTGCGTCGTCAACGCAACGTGAAGTTTGACGCGCCGAACAATTTCGATCTCGGCACGCTCGACAAGATGGTCGATCAGTTCGATGCAATCTTCGCCATGATCGGACTTGTCGCCATTGCCGTCTCGTCAATCGGTCTGATGGTCGGCGGCATCGGCGTGATGAACATCATGCTCGTCAGCGTGACAGAGCGGACGCAGGAGATCGGCGTGCGCAAGGCTTTGGGCGCGCGTCGGCGCGATATTGTCAGGCAATTTCTTTACGAAGCGATGACCTTGACCTTTGCCGGCGGCATTATCGGAGTAATTCTGGCGGTCGGTGTGAGCAAGATCATTGCGCTTGCGCTGCCGTCTCTGCCCGCCACAATCCCGATGTGGGCGGTCGTCACCGGAGTTGTGGTTTCGATCATGGTCGGTCTTGTCTTCGGGGTATGGCCGGCACGCAAGGCTTCGCGTCTCGACCCGATTGAATGTTTGCGATACGAGTAAAGGCGCGCGCTGTTTTCAAGATTCGGCTAACGCCCTTTTTGCAGCTCGCGCAAAAGCTCTTCGCGGAAGTAGCCCGCAGGGATCGTGCCCTGTCGCATAAAGAGCAGGTGAAAATCTTTGGGCGAAAACCGCTCGCCCATGATGCGCGCGGCCTCGTCGCGCAAAGCAAAGACCTGATCTTTGCCGAGACGATAGGTGACGGCCTGTGTGGGCCATTTCGAGTAGCGAAAGATTGCGCGCTCACTTGATGCACAACTCGCGCGTTTCGCTTCCGTCTTCGCGGATTTGTCAGAACACTTGCCGGGAAGAAAATCGACCACCTCGCTAAACAGATCGACCGCTTCGTCGTAAGTCATCCGCCCCGTGTGCAATCCTGTATCGATGCGGACTCTTAAATCTCGATAGAGCTTGCCGCGCAGTTGATAGAGTCTTTCTTCCGGCGTGTAAAAACCTTCGGTCGCACCCTTTGCTGGCTCGGCCATCAACGCTTCGGAATAGAGTCCCCAACCTTCCATCGCCATCGAGTCTTCCCACATCGACGAAGAGTCTTCGACCGCGCCGGGCGTGAGAAAGCGTATGGGCGCAATCTCGTCGCGGTAGTTGGTCATCACCTTGAAATGCCAGTCGTGACCGGGGAATCCTTCGTGCGCGGCGAGGTCGGCCATCGAAGCACGGTTGTTGCCTTTGAGCGCGGCCTCGTCGTCGCCGGTCGGCGTAACGTAGAAGCGACCCACGCCCGCATTCTTAAACGGCGGCGCAGGATAGTAAACCGCACCGTCAACCGACGCGCGCAAAGGCGGCGGAGTCTCAAACACGTCGAGACGATAATCTGCGGGCACGTCAAAGATGCCCGTTCGTCGTGCGTATTCGACGAGCCGCATGCAGGTTTGCCGATACCATTCGATCATCTCCGCGTCCGACTTTGGGTAATCTTTCGACAATTCGTCAAAGACGGCGCGCACCGCCGAAGGGTCGTCTGAGGGAAGCCGCCAGCCATTCTTTTCGCCGACGCGACGTGCGAGCCGAAACATCTCCGCGCGAGTCTTCTGAACAATCGGCCACGACTCGACAAAGAGCTGCGCGGCGGTCTCGCGCAAACGCAGATTGTTTCTCAAGGCCCAGTTGTATTCGCGCTCGCCAAAAGCGTAACGGTCGGCGCGAAAACGCGGCTTCGGCGTGAGCTCTCCCGAAGGCGAGACGTTAAAGAAAGTCTCTTTGAGAAAACTCGCAAAGTCTCGATAGGCTTGTGCCGCCGCGCGCCCGCCCGCTCTGAGCTGATTGATAAGAGGCGTGCTCTTGATCTTAGCCGTCATGCGTTCTTCGGCGAGCGCAGGCAAAGTCTTTTCAAAATAGTCGGCATTGGCGAGAGCAGTGTTGATGCCGTTTCGCAAAATCATCCGATGGTCGGGCGTGTTGCCCGCGCGCAGGCCCGCCGCAATCTGCTCGCGCGCCGTTAGCAGGAACTTTGGAGTTTTCTCGACGCGGCTTGCGACGAGCCGCCATTCTTCCAGCGTGCCGTAAGTCTTTTCGCCCGTCTCGGTCATCCCTTGAAGCTGCCAGTCGATGGCGCGAAAAGGGTCTTCCGTATAAGTGTCGAGCGCACGTTGTTGATAACGTCTGACCTGATGTTGATGAAGAAGAAAGCTTATCTGCGCGACGGCGACTTCGCGGTCGATGCGACGCGCAGGGGAAAGACGACGCGCATCCGTTTGCTTGAAGCCGCGAAGCGTACGCGCAAGCCAAAGGTCTTCTTCACGCAGCGCGCGCGGCGAATGGTCGCGCAACTGAGCGTCAACTTCACGCAATGAAGCGTCAAGCCCTGCGCCGCCCAAATAAGTGTTGACGGTCGGGTTGCGCCGCAAGAATTCAATGACGTAAGCGTCGTGCAGCTTTTTGAACGCGCCGTCGCCCGCGCCCTCTGCACGCTTTTGAGCGACGATTGACGGGGCAAGAAAAATAGCGGCGATTGCTGCGAATATGAATCTTCTCACCGTTGTCCTTTCACAATGTTTGTGCAGCTATTGCTCGAAGCCTTCGCGCAACTCCGCAATGATCTCGCGCGCGACGGCGCGCCCCTGTTCGACCTCGTCGGGCGCAAGCGAAACAGCGCCGACGACCGCATGACCGCCACCGCCAAATCGTTCGCAGATTGAAGCTATATTGTGACGACGCGGGCGCGGCGCAAAGGGATTTGAGCCGACCGAAATCTTCGTGCGCTTTCGTCCGCGCGTGACGGCAACCGAATAGGTCGTCTCAGGGTGCAGATAGTAGGGAATGAATTTGTTGAAGCCTTCGAGTCCTTCGTCAACGAGGTCGAAGGTGACGACTCCGCGCTCGTAAGAGATTTTGCGTCGGACGGCTTCGATGGTCTCAAGGTGGCGCGCCAAAATCGGTTGAAAATAGCGCTGTACTTCGTCGTCCGAGACAACCTCTTCAAGCGTCTTTGTTGCAAGGCCGGTGATGACGCGCTCAAAAAAATTTTCGTCATGCACGTTTTCAACTACCTGCATCAGTTGCAGCGCAGGCTCTTTGAGTTCGACGGGCTGCGCGGGCGCGTCATACATCGCGCCGTCGATAATGTGCGCCCAACGAACGAGCGGGTCGAGCGCACTGTCATGAAAGTCGAAGTGCTCGCGCGCAATGCGTGCGATAAATTCCGTGCATGATTTGCTCTCCGCATCCCAAAACTTTTTGCCCGACTTGTCGGCGCGAAAATCCTTTTCATCTTCGGGCGTGAGAAAGGCCGATTGGTGATGATCGAACCACCACGTCAGACGAGGCGACGAGCTGTACTTGAAATCGACGATGGCGTTTTCGTCGCCGTCAAACATCGCTTCGTCAAAGAGCGAGCCGGGACGATGAAGCAGCCCGGCGTAAGAGATTTCCGCGTTCGTGTTGACGCGCTCGCGGTAGAAACGCGTAAAGACGGCAGCCGATGCCGCGCCGTCAAAACAGTTGCCGTGATAGAGAAGGCGTAGTTTCATTTGATGATTGTTCTAAAAACAGGATGATAAAGAGTAGGGCATGATAGCAGAAGATAGTGAGCAGCGAGCGGTGAGCACTAAAAGAAAGGCGGCCATGCTTGATTTAAGCCGGGCCGCCGTCCGAACCAGTTAATACTCATGGTTGAGCGATTACTGTTTTTTGATTTCGCAAGGCTCGACCGATGCGTTGTCCGCAAGACCGAGCTTTTCGCGTATGAACTGCTCGGCATCGCGTTCGATGAGTTCGCCGCCGACAACCCAGGTTTTCTGCGTGAGCACGTCGCCCGTTTTATTCAGTTTCGCGGGTTCGAGAAAGACGTTGAAGGGCGAGCCCCATTTGCGCGAGTCGCTGCATGATTGACGATAGTTGTAGTGCGTTGTCTTATCCCGGTCGTCGCGCGATTCGGATTCGACGACCACCGCGTACTGCATCCCGCCCTGTGATTCAAAATACTTGCGCGTATCCTCAGCCGAGGCGTATTCGCTGACGGCCACCACGTAAAAGCCGTGCTGTTTGTATTTGTCATAAAACCTGGCGACCGTTGGAGCCTGCATCTTCCAGTTGCCGCACCAGGGCGCGAAATAGACGACCATGACGAGCTTTTTGCCACGTGTGAATTCGCGCAAATTCACGGGCGAGCCGTCCTTCAAGCTCTTAAAAGTCCAGTCTTTATAATCAAAGCTTTTCTCAAGAAGCGGCGCATATTCGTGCCCCGCATTCGGGTTGGGCGTGGCGGCAGGCTGTGCCCCGGATTGCTGCTGCGCGGGCAGCGCGCTGGTAGGCGTTTTTTGTTGCGCCTGTGCCGCGCTCGTCAGAGACAGCGCAACGAGGACGACGGCTGAGGCGAGATGGAAACGTGGCTTCAACATAATTCTTAACTCCTTCGCGCGCGTTTGATTCATCGAGCGCCGCGCGCGTTGTGCGCGCTTTATCGCTTGCGAGAAAAGTTCCTCGGCGACGAAAAGTTTAATTTCCTGCTCCGGCGGCGGCGGTTGCGGGCGCTTCATCGAGAATCGGCAAGACGACCTGATCGAAGGCGGGGCGCTTGCGCTCGCCGACGATTTTTTGACGGATGCGCCCTTCGCGGTCGATGACAAAAGTAGTGGGCAGGCCGAGCACCCCATACTTCGAGGCAACCGATTTCTCGCCAAGCGCGACGCGGTATTCCTGCGGCACGTCCTTTTGAAATTCGCGGACAAGAGCGGCCGTGTCGTCGGTCGTAACGCCTAAAACGGTGAAGCCGCGCGCCGAAAGATCGCGCTGCATGGCGTTGAGTTCGGGAATCTCGGCGCGGCAGGGAACACACCACGTCGCCCAGAAATTTAGAAGTACAACCTGACCGCGCAGATCAGACAGGCGCATGGATTGACCGTCGAGAGTTTTCAATTCAAAGTCTTGCGCCGTCTCAAAGCTGGCGTTGCTGGCGGTTGATTGTTGTTGCGTCGCACCCTGTCCCGAAGCAGCCGGCGGGGCTTGAGTTGCCTGCGCGTTCTTCTCTTCGACCTTCGACTGAAGCCACCCTTCCGCATTCGGAACAACTTTCGACGCAACCGATGCAATCCACGTCACCGAGTTGCTCATCACCATCACGCCGATAATGATAAGCAGGATGCCGGAGACTACTTCGACTTTGTGCAGGTGTCGGCGAAAGCGCGAATAGAAGCCAAGGAATTGATTGAGCAGAAGGCCCGTTATGAGAAACGGAACGGCGAGGCCTGCCGCATAGAACATGGAGAGCACAAGACCGCTCTGCCACCCGCCGCTTGTTGCGGCAAGGCCGATGATGCCGCCGAGGATTGGGCCGATGCACGGAGTCCAACCGGCGGCAAAGGCCATCCCGAGCGCGAGCGCTCCGAGCGGGCCGCGTGGTTTTTCATCAGAGAACTTGCGCGTGTCACGGTAGAGCGCGCCGATCTTGAGAAGCCCGATTAGTTGCAGACCAAAAAGGATGATCACTACGCCGCCGATAACACGCATCCAGGGGTTTGAGAGGACGGCTGCGCCGACCCAACCCGCAGCCGCACCCAAAGCGACGAAGATAATCGAGAGACCGACGTTAAAAGCGATTGAGTTAAAAATCACCGCGCGCAGAGCGCGCGAGCGCGAGCCTGTCTCACCCTTCAGGTTCTCGACGCTCACGCCCGAGATAAGCGAAAGGTATCCGGGCACAAGCGGCAGTACGCATGGACTCAGGAATGAAAGAAGCCCTGCGGCAAACGCGATGGCGATGGTGATATTAGAGCCTTCCATAATTGCGTAGAAGCTTACAACAAAGGTGTGCAAAAGCGCGAAGCGGCTGTGTAAAAATATGGTAAAAGCTGCTGAAAACCCCGTCAGTTGCGTTTAGTGTAAGGCAGATTGTTTGACGACTCCGCCTTCTGCATCCGAGAGCGCGTGGACGACGATGAATGCATGCGAATCGATCTCGCGCGCCGTCGTTTTGACCTTGCCGATCTCCAGCCGTGTGACGACGCAAAACAGAATGTCCTGCTCTGCGTTTGTCCAGCCGCGTCGGCCCTGATAGACGGTTACGCCGCGTCCGAGGTCGCGTATGATCGCCTGTCTGATCTCTTCGCTTCGCTCGGAGATGACGACGACGGCCGTATGCTCCTCGATGCCGTGAATGAGAAAGTCGATGGTCTTTGATGCGGCAAAGTAAGTGAGTACGGAGTAGAGCGCGGATTCGATGCCAAGCAGAAAAGCTGCGGCTGTGAAGATAAAGACGTTGAAGATAAGAATAACGTCGCCGACCTTAAACAGGTTGCTGTGCCGGCTGACCAAAAGCGCTGCGACCTCTGTCCCGTCAAGGACTGCGCCGCCGCGAATGGCAAGTCCGATCCCTGCGCCGATAAAAAAGCCACCGAAGACTGCCGTCAGAAGTTTGTCATGCGTAACATCGGGGAATTTAACAAAGGTCAGGCACAGCGCGAGCCCGGCAATCGCCAGCGCGCTCTTGAGTGCAAAGCGCACGCCGACCTGTTTGTAGCCGACAAAGATAAAGGGAAGGTTGATGACGAGAATAAGAATCGAGAGCGGCCAGCCCAAGGCCTGCGACAGAAGCATCGACACGCCCGTCACGCCGCCGTCGATAAAGCGGCTCGATAGGAGAAAGCCTTTCAGACCAAAGCCCGCCGAAAAGATGCCAAGCGTGATCAGAGCGAAATGAAGGAGTTCGCGCATGATTGAGTTTATCTGTCAGCCGTCGAGTCGGCAGGCTCGGCCAAAAGTTTTTTGATCGCCGCTTCGAGCTCGCGTTCGCCGCCCGCGCCGATTGAGATGAGACGGACGCGCCCGCGCCTGTCGATGAGAACCGCAGTCGGAAAATTTGCCACGCCGTAATTGTCTTCGTTCGTCTCGGCGACGGTGACGGCGAAGCCATACGACGCGCCGGTCTGTTTCTTAAACTGTTTGAGAAAGACGAGTTCTTCGGGCGGCGACATCGGTCGCCCGTCGCCGCGCCCTTGATAGGTGGTGAGGCCGAGAATGACGAGTCCGCGCTCGCCGTATTTGCGCGACATTTCGCTCAAATGTGGGATGGTGACGCGACACGGGCCGCACCAGGTCGCCCAGAAATCCAGCAGCACGACGCGCCCGCGCAGAGACGAAAGGCTCACCGGTTTCTGTTCGATCCACACGTCAACCGCAATCTCCGGCGCGTGCGTCGGCGCAAACGCCAATGCGCCCTCTTTTGCTTCGCTCGCCGATTCGAGAGCGGGCACGCGCTCGCCGTGTTCGATCAGAAAAGCCTCTGCCTGACCATAGAGCTTGGCCGACGGCAGCCGCAAAGCGAGCCGTCTGAGCTCGTGAAGCACGCCGACGGCTTCCGCCTCCTTTTTCGAACGCATGAGCAGATCGACGAGAGCAGCCGAAGAGCCGAGCAGCAGCGTGTCGCGTCGTCGTCTCTCAATCGTTTTGTCATTGATCAGACGCGCCGCCGATTCGTAAGCCGCGCGCGCATGCGGCACGGCCTTGTCAAAGGCTTTGGCATTTCGATGATGAGCGGTCAGAAGAGTTTCATAACGATAGCGAATCAGCGGACGCTGCGACGCAGAGCGCGCATAGTCTGCGACGACGCGCGCCGCTTCGTCAGCGCGTTCGAGTTTGAGAAGCTGTTGGATGAGATTGGCGCGTGCGTCGTCAATCGTATTTGCGGGAAGGCCCGCGCCTTCAGTGCCGAGCAGGCGTTTGAGAGTTTCGGCGGCCTGCGCGTGTTGGTCGCCGAGCGCGTAGAGCATCCCCAGATAATAGACGTCCAGGCTTTTCGAAGGATTGCGCGCCGAGAGACGCGCGGCGTTTTTTACGGCCAGCGCGCGTTGTTCGCCGAGCGTCTTTTGTTCGAGTTCTTTGTTGTAGGGCACGCCCGTTTTGGCAAACTCGTCAAACTTGCCCTTCGCATATTGCGAGGCTTCCATGTAGAGCTTCGCTGCGTCGGGTTCGACGGATGGTGCGTTCATCTTTGCCGCCTGTGCGTTTGAGGTCTGATCGGTCTGAGCAGAAGGTTTTTTCTCTTCGACCTGCGCGCGCGCGTCGAGCGAAAGCGCAAAGAGAGAGGCGGCGACGATGAATGCGTATAAAGTTCGAGATGTGTGTCGATGGATGCGCGTCATGAAAATCTTTTCAACCCTGTTCGTGAATCTTTAACTTTGCGGGGAGCAGACAAGCGCGCGTTGAAAGCGCGCCGGGGAGAAGGCTTCGATTCTAAATGGTAGCTCGACGAGTTCGCCAGCGCCGTCTGAGACGAGCGCCGAAACGATCTCGCCCGTCAAGGGCGCGAGCAGAATGCCGTTGCGGTAATGGCCCGTTGCATAGAACAGTTTTTTAACCTCTTGCGATTCGCCGATGACGGGCAAGCCATCAGCCGCACGCGGACGAAGGCCCGCCCACGTGTCCGTGACCGTAAACTCTGCAAAGCCGGGCGCAATCTCAATCATGTTTGTGAGAATCGAGTGAAGCCCTGCGGCGGTCACGACTTTGTCAAAGCCCGCATCTTCTGTGGTTGAGCCTGTGAGCAATCGCCCGTCGCGTCGCGGGACTACATAACCGCGCGGGCTGTAAACAACGTGTCTCATCACGGGCTTAAACGACGGCGCATGCGCGAGACAGACCATCTGCCCGCGCACGGGCGCGATGTGCGGGTGCGCCGCAGAGTTTGTCTTTTCAGACTTGTTCTCTGCGTCTTCAAACTGAAGCTTGACGTGCGAAGTGCGCGCGCCCGCCGCCAGCACAGCCGAGCCAGCCGCGATAAAACCGCGCGAGGTCTCAACGCCTTCGACGCGCCCACTGCGCACGCGCAAGCGTTCAACGCGCGTTGCGCGCAAAAGGCGCGCGCCGTAATGCTCCTCGACCGATTCAACGAGCGCGAGCATCAATCGACGATTCTCAACCTGCCAGTCGCGCGGAAAACGCAAAGCCACGCGCACGCGCGACGAAAGCGACGGCTCAAGGGCGCGCACCTCATCGCCCGTCAGACGCTCAACGCCAAGCCCCGCCGCCGTCTGCCAGCGTCTGCGCCTCTCTAATTCACTTTCGTCCTCTTCGGTAAACCCGACGTAGAGCGTGCCCGTCTGCTCAAGCTCCACATCCCAATTCGTCTCGGCTCGCAGCGCACCGGCAAAGCCGGGAAAACGGTCGCGCGAAGCGCATTGAAAGCGAAAAAAA
>CBDUCU010000022.1:0-16503 GCA_965365725.1 uncultured bacterium
GAGTAACAAACTTCCTTACGGCGACACCGGCTACAACCTCGCACACGAGGTCGAGCACGCGCTCGGAAGTCACACGGCAGCCGAGTGGTTCTTCATCATCGTTTCTCTCATCGTTGCGGGTCTCGGCATCCTGCTCGGTCTTCTCTTTTATGTGTGGAGACCGCATTTGCCGACCGTGTGGGCGCAGAGGTTCGGGCCGCTCTATCGTTTGAGCTTTGACAAGTATCGAATCGACGAACTCTATGGCGCGCTTGTTACGCGGCGAACGATGGACTTGTCGCGTCTTGTCTTCAAGGCCGATTCGAAGGGCATTGACGGCGCGGTCAACGGCGCGGCATGGCTCACGCGACGTTTGAGCAGTCTGACGGGCAACACGGATCGCCTCGTCGTTGACGGCGCGGTCAACGGTATCGCGGGCTTTATTCGTGTTCTGATGTCGCCGCTTATACGCGCTGCGCAGACCGGACTTACACCCAACTACGCGCTCGTCATGGTCATCGGTCTGATGCTCTCGCTCGTGCTTCTATTCTGGAAAGATATTTTTGGTTAAAAGCTCTCGGTTGTCCTTAGTCAGTAGTCCATTGTCAGTTGTTTTCGCTTCTTCGACTTAAATATATCAATTCGCGCGGCAAGCTTCATAAAAAACAACGGCCAGCTGACTAAGGACAACTGACAATAGACAAGTGTTCGGAGGAACTGTGAACATTCCTTATCTCCTCTCAATCATCACGTGGCTGCCTGCGGTCGGGGCCGTCATCATTCTCGCACTCTTTAAGAAGAATCAGTCGGACGGCATCAAAAAGTTTGCGACGGCGTGGTTCGGTCTCGTCTTCCTCGTCTCGCTCGGTCTTCTGGGTTACGACCGTGCGGCGGGCGGGATGCAGTTTCTTGAAGATTGCAGATGGATTCCCTCCATCGGCGCGCGTTATCAATTGGGCGTTGACGGCGTGGCCGCTCTGCTCATCATGTTGACGACGCTGCTGGGCGTGATCGCTGCGCTCTCGTCCTGGGAATACATCGCCAAGCGCGAGAAGGAATACTACGCGCTGCTGTTGCTTTTGCAATCGGCTGTGGTCGGCGTGTTCGCGTCGATGGATCTGTTTCTGTTCTTCCTCTTCTTCGAGGTCTCGCTGGTGCCGATGTATTTTCTGATCGGCATCTGGGGCGGCGATAACAGAATTTACGCGGCGATCAAGTTTTTTCTCTACACGCTGGCGGGATCGGTCGGCCTCCTGCTCGGTCTTATCAAGATGTACTTTTTGACGCAGGATGCCGCTTTGACGAGCGCTATTGCTCCCGCCACGCTTGATACTATCGCGGGCCTTGCGGGAAGCCCTGCGCGTGCGCTTCTAGATACGACTCTGGCCGCAGCGCGCGAAAACGGCACGGGTACTTTCAATATCATGTTTATGCAGGCGCTCGGCTCCGTCTTGCCGATGGGGACGATGCAGGTGCTTCTGTTCTTCGCCTTTGCGATTGGCTTCGCGGTCAAAGTTCCGATGTGGCCGTTTCACACTTGGCTGCCAGACGCACACGTCGAAGCGCCGACCGCAGGCAGCGTCATCCTCGCGGGCATCCTGCTCAAGCTCGGCACTTACGGCTTCTTCCGCTTCAACATTCCGATGTTCCCGAAGGCTTCGGCAGACACTTCTTACTTCGGCTCTTTCGGCGTGCGCAACGTGATGATTACGCTCGCCATCATCGGAATTATTTACGGCGCGCTCGCCGCGATGTATTTCGTCGTCAAACGCGACGGCGACGTAAAAAAACTGGTCGCCTATTCGTCCGTCTCTTCGATGGGCATTGTCATGCTCGGACTCTTCGCCTTGAATCCAAACGGACTCAACGGCGCAGTGCTCCATATGATTAATCACGGCATCTATTCGGGCGCGCTCTTTCTTCTCGTCGGCATCATCTACGAACGCCGACATACGCGCAAGGTGTCCGAGTTTGGCGGACTCTCGCATGTTATGCCCGGCTACGCGGCGGTCTTTCTTGCGATGACGATGACGGCGATAGGATTGCCGCTCCTTTGCGTCTTCATCTCTGAATTCCTGGCCTTGCGCGGTGCGTTCGAGGCCAACCCCTGGTGGGCCGGTTGGGGCGCGCTCGGCATCATCCTCAACGCAGGCTATATGCTCTGGCTCTATCAAAGAATGTTCTTTGGCAATATTGAAAACCAGAAGAACGAGTCTCTGCGCGACATGAAGGGGCGCGAGTGGGCCTATATGCTCCCGCTCCTTATTCTCTCGCTCTGGATCGGCGTTTATCCTGCGCCCTTTCTCGATTACATCCAACGCCCCGTCAACGCCGTCGTTCGACACATCAGACCCGATTACCCGCTCCCCGGCGCTCAACCCGCGACAAGACGCTTGCCCGAACGAGCGAAAGATGAATTGAAGACGCAGGATGAAATGAAGACAGAAATGCGACATCAGAAGTCAGAATAAAAACATGAACGAGCAGCGCATCTATTCTGACTTCTAACTCCTGACTCCTGACTTCTAACTCCTGATTTATATGTTTCTCCTTCAAGCTTCTACGACCGAGCTGTTCAGCCTCGCCGACTTAAGGCTGATTGCTCCCGAATTGATTCTGACCATCTGCGCGTGCGTCGCGCTCGTGATGGAAGTCGTATTGCCCTACAAGTTGAGCCGTTGGACGGGCTATTTCACGCTCGTCGGGCTTGCGCTGGCAACCGTCTCGCTTGTGCTGTTGGGCTGGCCGCTCTTTTCTTCGCCGGGCGGTTTTATGCCGATCACAGGTTTTTACGGCACGATTCGCATCGACGCATTTGCCATTGTCTTTAAGCTTATCTTTCTCGTTTCGTCTGCGCTGACAATTGCCATCTCTCTCAAATATCTGGATGTTGAGGGCGAGCAGCACGGAGAGTTTTACGCGCTTGTTCTGTTTGCAACGGTCGGGATGATGTTTCTGGCTTCGGGCTACGACCTGATTGTCCTCTACATCAGTCTTGAATTGATGGCTTTGACCTTCTACGTGCTTGTCGCCTATACAAAGCGCGACCGACGCACAAACGAAGCGGGGATGAAATACTTTCTGCTCGGCGCATTCTCGTCCGGCATTCTGCTCTACGGCATGTCGCTTCTGTTCGGCGTTGCCGGTTCAACCAATCTGAGCGAGATTGCCCCGAAGGTCGCCGAAGCAATCACTTCGGCGACATCGGATGCGCCGGGATTGCGACCGCTCACGCTTCTGGCGATGATCGCGCTCGCCGCAGGTCTGTTCTTCAAGATCGCCGCCGTGCCATTCCACATGTGGGCGCCGGACGCGTATCAGGGCGCGCCGACTCCTGTGACGGCTTTTCTCTCGACAGGATCGAAAGCCGCGAGCTTTGCATTCTTTGCGCGCATCTTTATCGACGGCTTGGGGCCGATGCGTGAAGACTGGGCACCGCTTCTCGGGCTTGTTGCAGCCGTGACGATCATGGTGGGCAACTGGGCCGCCGTCACGCAGAACAACTCGAAGCGACTGCTCGCCTATTCGTCAATCTCAAACGCGGGCTATCTGCTGCTCGGCATCATCGCCGCAAACGAATGGGGCTATACGGGTATTGCCGTCTATCTCGTCGTCTATACCTTTATGAACATCGGCGCATTCGCCGTCATCATCTCGCTTCATCGTCGCGGGATCATCGGCGACGAGGTGGAAGACTTCGAGGGGCTTGCACACAAAGAGCCGACGCTTGCGCTGATGATGGCAGTCTTTATGCTCTCACTCGGCGGACTGCCGGGCACGGGCGGCTTTATCGGAAAACTGTTTCTCTTTGGCAGCCTCTACCAGCGCGGCGAGGCGGACGGTAAGAATTGGTATTACTGGCTGCTCGTCTGGGCCGCGCTCAACACGGTCGTCTCGTTCTATTATTACGTGCGGTTTATCCGCGCGATGTATCTCGGCGAGCGCGGCTCGGATGCGCGACCGCTTGCGCTCTCGCCCGCGCTCAAGACTGCGCTCACGGTCTGCGTCGCCGGAGTCCTTGTCACAGGCATCTATCCCTGGCCGTTTATCTCTGTGGCGCGCAACTTACTTGAAACACTCGTCACTGTCAGCGCAATCGCGTTGCGCTAGGCGCTCAGAGTGTCTCACTTTCTCGCTTCATGGCCGAGTAAAAGCAGATAGACGAGCAGGACAACTGAGGTAAAGACGGCTGCGTAGATCGTCAGCGTCCGCATTAGCGTCTCCCACAGCATCAACTTGAATTCGGTCTGCGAAAACATCGCGTCAATAATCCCCACGACTATTCCCTCCATCGGCTTTGAAGCCCGCTCAATTTGTGACGATAATACGTTGCACAAAATGCAAACGGATTTCCGTCTTATTTCTAACGAGAAGGGAACTCATCAATGAATCAAAGAGAATTTGAAGGCAAGGTTGCGCTCGTCACAGGCGCGACATCGGGGATCGGTCGCGCGACCGCTCTCGCGTTTGCCGAAGCAGGCGCGCACGTCGCGCTCGTCGGCAGAAATGCGGACGCGCTCTCTTCGGTCGCCGCAGAGATTCGCCGGCATGAAAGCGAGGCGCTTGAGATCAGCGCTGACGTTACATCGGAAACTGATGCGGAGCGAATAGTTGCGGAAGCAGCAGAAAAATTCGGCGGCCTCGACACACTTGTCAACGCAGCAGGGATACTCAATAACGGCACAATCGAGACGACCGCGCTCGACGCATGGGACGAAATGATGAACGTCAATCTTCGCTCGGTCTTCCATCTCATGCAGCTCGCCGCGCCGCACCTTGCGGCAAGTCGCGGCAGTATCGTCAACGTCTCAAGCGTAACGGGGCTGCGCGCTTTTCCCGGCGTGCTTGCATACTGTGTGTCGAAGGCGGGCGTGGATCAACTGACGCGCTGTGCGGCGCTCGAACTCGCGCCGAAAGGCGTGCGCGTCAATGCCGTCAATCCGGGCGTTGTTCGTACAGAGGTTCACCGTCGCGGCGGCATGAATGAAGAGGCATATACAAAATTTCTCGAACACTCGAAACAGACCCACCCCCTCGGTCGCGTCGGCGATGCGCGCGAAGTCGCCGACCTGATTCTTTTTCTTGCGTCCGAACGCGCCTCCTGGATTACGGGCGCGACCTATTCAATTGACGGCGGACGAGCACAAACGTGCGCGCGTTAATTAAAGCAATCGATATTCGGGACAAAACCGGGAGAGAAGCTTTGCGCTTTTTCAAGAAATGTTGAGTGCTTCTCTTTATTCGTGGGTAAATAATCTGCTCGAAGATTTCAGGGACGGATGAGAACGTCCGTCCAGCAAAATTATCTGATGCCGGTCTTTTATGTGCTCGCGTTTCTAGTCCTTTTGCAGAGCTTGCTTTCGCTGCGGGGCGGCGTTCGGTTTCTCAGATTCATCCGACAGCAGACCAATCGGAAGCGTTCGCTCTACATGCCGTTGGCATCGGTTATCGTTCCGTGTCGAGGCATAGATCAAAGGCTCAGCGCAAATCTCTCTGCGCTCTTTGAGCAACACTATCCGCAATATGAAATCATCTTTGTCTCTGACAGCGAGGACGACCCGGCGCTGGCCGTTGCCGAGTTCGTACGCGCTGAGTCGGGTTCAGGCGGCGTGTGTCGCACGCGTTTTGTTTTTGCGGGGCGAGCAGATGAGAGCGGGCAGAAAGTTCATAATCTTCTCGCAGCCGTAAGAGAAAGCGATCCGGCTTCAGATATCCTTGTCTTTGTTGACACAGACGCGCAGCCCGCGTCGAACTGGCTGCGCAATCTGATTTCGCCGCTTGAAGATGAAACGGTGGGGGCGGCGACGGGCTATCGCTGGTTCTTTCCCGCGCGCGGAGGGCTCGCTTCTCATTTGCGCTCGGTCTGGAACGCCTCAATCGCATCGGCACTCGGCCCCGACACAGGAAGAAATTTTTGCTGGGGCGGTTCGACCGCAGTTCGACGCGAGACCTTTGAACGACTCGGAATGCTTGAGAGATGGCGCGGGACGGTTTCTGACGATTACGCTTTAACGCGCGCGCTCAAAGAAGCAAAATTGTCGATTCAATTTGTGCCTGCTTGTCTGGTCGCTTCGGTTGAAGATTGCACATTCAAAGAGTTGTTTGAATTCACTACTCGTCAAATCAAGATCACGCGCGTCTATGCTCCGCACCTCTGGCGTATCGTACTCTTCTCAAATCTTCTGTTCGTCATGGTTTTCTTTGGCGGAATCGTGCTTGCTACGGCGCGCGGTGCGTTGGGCTTGAGCTGGCACTGGCCTGCGGCAATCGTCTGTTCGATCTTTTTGCTTGGAGCCTGGAAGGCATTTTTCCGACTTCGAGCGGTGGCGCTTGTCCTTGAAGATTATCATTTCGATCTGCGCGAAGGGCTTTGGCCGCATCTTTTTCTATGGCCCTTGACGGGGGCGCTCTTTTTCTACAATGCGCTGGTTGCTGCCTTTTCGCGTCGTATCAACTGGCGAGGCATCATCTACGAATTGAAATCACCAAACGAAACTGACATCATTGCGTTTGATGCAAAAGAGGATGTCGCGGACGCGCCAATTAAGCGCAGATGATTGTGTGAGCGACGACAAATCTGCCAAAAGAATTATCTGATGCGCAGCGATATTTGCAGAGCGAACGCTGAAGGCGGCGTGAGCGTATAGAAGTTTGAGCGAAAAGGTCTCCCGATAAAAATTTCTCTTGAGAGAGGTTGGATTATGGATAAGCTCAAGCTCCTGCTCTTGTTGATTGTTTTGACGTGCACTATTGTCGGCGCGCTCTTTATCTTCGGTCTGATAGCGGCAGCATTTCAATGGCTCGTCTGGATCGGTCTGATCGTGTTGGTCGTGGGCGTAGCCATCAAGTTTTTAAAGAAATCGAGCGCGCCGCCAGCCTATCAATTGAGCAATTCGGAAAGAGAGATCGAACGCACAGACCGTCTGCTCGAAGAGATCAGGCGCAGGCAATTGATGAAATAGCGTATCGGGAGAGAGAGGCGAATGTCGAATAACAGCGGCGACCAAGAGGATGGCGCGGAAATCACGCGCAAAAGCAGCGTCGCCTATGCCGCAGGACTGTCAATCTTCTTCTCGGTGGCGGCGTTTCTCGGCATCGGTTGGGCGATTGATAGCTGGCTCGGTACATCGCCCTGGGGAATCGTCGGCGGCATTCTCATCGGCTCGACGGCTGGCTTTATACAGTTCATACGCATCATGTCGCGCGTCAAATAGTTAGCTCCGCTCGACACACAGAGCGCGCCTCCGGTAAAATCTCCCGTTTAAGATAAGCGCGACATCGCTGAAAGAGTCATGGATGGCGGCCTTTATGAGCGAAGAGGGCGGGGAAGACCCTGCGGCGATGGAGAGGCGCATCTTTCGCGGGATGTGCGCGACAATCGCGCTCGCCGTACCTTTAAGCGCGTTGCTCATGCCCTGGCGCGTGACGACCGGAGTAATGCTCGGCGGCCTGCTTTCGCTCTTTAATTTTCATTGGTTGCGAACGGCCGTCGGCGCTTTTTTCAATTCAGCAGAAGCGGGGGCGCGACCAAAGCTAAAGGTCGCACGATATGTGACGCGCTACATTGTTATTGCGTGCGTCGTTGCTCTGGCCTACTGGCTCGATCTGGTTTCAATCGTTGCTACGCTTGCAGGGCTGTGCTCGTTTGTTGTGGCCGCGCTGGTCGAAGGTTTTATGCAACTATATTTTGCCGTCGTACGTCGAGAGGAAACTTAAACGATGTATCTACTATTTAGCGACCCGCCCGGCGCAGGTCATGCCGCGCCCGCCGCAGAAGCGGCCACAGGACATGCTGCGCAAAGCGGCGGACATGCCACGCCTCTGATTGTCGAAACTGTTAATCACTATCTCGGCAAGCCCGTCCATGAGTTTCAAGTTCATTACACAAAGCCTCTGTGGGATAAGTTCTTCGGCATCTTTGGCACAAACGCCGAGAAGGTTTTCGGTGCTTATACGGAAGAGAACGCGATTCCTTGGTACACGGTGATGTTTATTCTCGCGTGTCTCATTACCCTCGCGCTTGTATGGATTTTGAAGGGGCGGCTTTCGGAAGACGAGCCTTCGAACCGTCAGCAGATTCTCGAAACGGGTGTCTCAGCAATACGCAATCTGCTTGTTGACAACGTCGGCCCGCAGGGAATGCAGTATCTGCCCGTCGTCGCGACGTTTGCCACCTTGATTCTCGTCTCTAATTTGATGGGGCTGTTTCCCGGTTTGATGTCGCCGACCGCTTCGACCTCCGTGACGTTTGCGCTCGGCATCTCGTCATTTGTTTATTACAACTACGTCGGCATGCGGGAAAACGGTCTGGTCGGGCATTTGAAACACTTTGCCGGGCCGATCCCCTGGCTCGCGGTTTTGATGTTTCCGATTGAGCTGATTAGTAATCTCGTCAGACCGATGTCTTTGGGCGTGCGTCTTTTTGGAAACCTCTTCGGCGACGAACAGATTCTTGCGACGATTTCGAGTCTTGTCCCCTGGTGGCTGCCCGTGCCGGTGCTCATCATGCCTCTGAGCGTCTTTGTTGCGTTTATGCAGACGTTTATCTTTACGCTGCTGTCAATTCTCTATATCGGCGAGGTTTCGCACGCGCACGGCGACGAGCATCACGGACACGAAGACGCTCATCACGGCGAGCACGGGCGCGACATCGTGACTGATGTGACACCTGCGCATCCTTAAATGGTTGCGGCAGCGTTGGTCTTGAAAATTTATGCATTACATGAAGCGCGCTTTTGCGGCGTAGTGGGCTAAACGAGTCCGCTTTACGTCAGAGCGCATGGGAAATTCTTGACTGAGAGCGGAGAACGGCTTCGTCGAATTTGAAACGTTGATGTGCGCCGGGTAAGGCTTTCATAGTTTGAAAGCTAAGGCAGCCGTCATCGCTGGAGCGCCGTTGTAAGAGGGGCGGCGGATACCGGATGAAGGCGAAATTATACAAATGCGCGTGCCGCGACGGTTCAATCCTGCGAAGCGATTCTTCCATCTCAGCGAAGAGTCAAAATAAATCTCAGGAGAAAACAGATGACAAAACTCAGAATGGCGTTCTTCGCCGTCCTCGGCGTGCTGATGTCGGCGGCTCCGGCGTTTGCGCAGGCCGCATCGGTTGCGGCAGACAACGAATCTTCGGTCAATAAGTATAAGGCTATCGCCGCCGGACTCGGGTTTGCTTTGGCTGCTGCTCTGGCCGCTATCGGTCAGTCGCGTGTGGCGGGTGCGGCTGCGGAAGGTGTAGCGCGTAATCCGGGTGCGGGTGCACGCATCCAGACGATGATGATTCTTGGTCTCGTCTTTATCGAGACGCTGGTACTTTTCACGCTCGTCGTCGTCTTCGCCAAGCTCTAACCGGCGAACGCAATACAGCCGTCAAGATTCAGAATCAAAGCGGCTGAATAAGAGAAATTAAAAAGGTGAAAGCGGTGTGAAAGATGAATCCATCGCTTTCACCTTTTCTCTTTTTACTTTTGCGCAGGTGACATTTATTGCGCGGCGCGGAAGCGGTGTGATACGCTCAGTTCAACTCTTATAAGTTGCAAGGTGTAAAGAACGAGGCGGTGCCCGGTAGATGAAAAAATGTCCGAGATGCGGCAAGCAGTATGTGGACGCGAATACTTTGTGTCCGTCTGACGGCGCTGTTTTGCAAAGAGAAGACGAACTCGTCGGGCAGACTCTCGCGGGCAAATACCGCATCGAAGAGAAGATTAGCGAGGGCGGGATGGGTTGCGTCTATCGCGCGACACACATCCTGATGGAGAAAGTCCTCGCCGTCAAAGTGCTGCATCCTGCGCTCGCCGCCGACGATACGATTGTTGCGCGCTTCACGCGCGAAGCAAAAGCCGCTTCACGAATCTCACACCCGCACGCGATCACCGTTACAGACTTTGGCGAATCGGAAAACGGCGTTGTCTTCCTCGTCATGGAATACCTGCGCGGTCGCACGCTCAAAGAAGTTGTCCGCTCCGAAGGGCCGATGTCCTTAAAGCGTGTGGCCGAGATCGTTCGTCAGGTCGCAGGCGCGCTCGAAACTGCGCACTCGGAGGGTGTCGTCCACCGCGATCTCAAAAGCGACAACATCATGCTCGACGAGACGACGGGCGGCGGCGACTGGGCAAAAGTGTTGGACTTTGGTATCGCCAAGATCAAAGAACCGGTTGACGCAAAACCCGACTCCGCACTGACCGCTCCCAACCTCATTATCGGCACGCCGCAATACATGTC
The DNA here is from genome assembly GCA_965365725.1 of uncultured bacterium. Classification (GTDB taxonomy): domain Bacteria; phylum Acidobacteriota; class Blastocatellia; order Pyrinomonadales; family Pyrinomonadaceae; genus DASQDT01. The sequence goes on from CBDUCU010000022.1 coordinate 10,198, forward strand.
GCCCGAACAGTGTTCGCAGGCTTCAAGCATCGACGCGCGCTCCGATATCTATTCTTTGGGTGTCATCATCTTTGAGATGCTCGCCGGCCATGTCCCATTCTCGGGCGATTCGCCGACTGAGACGATGATGAAGCAGATGCAAGAGCCTGTGCCGTCGCTTCGTGAAGATCGAAGCGACCTGCCCGAAGCAGTCGATCAGCTCGTCCAGCGCGCGATGGCAAAAAGTCCTGACGAGCGCTTTCAATCCGTCAGCGAGCTGTCGGAAACTTTGCTTCTTGCTGCTTCGGAAAATCCCGTGTTGGAAGAGGCTGCTTCCATCGCAGCCACAACTGTTGTTGAGAAGTCTGCCTTGACGGATGGAAAAGGCTCTACTGCGCCCAGCACCAATCGCATCGTTGTCTCGACAGGAGAGAACGAACCGCCACGCGCCACCGGGGGCGAGGAGGTTGACGAGGAGACGGTCGTGCGTTCGCGAACGCGCAGGGAAAGAGAATCGAATTCTTTTGTCCCCGTACCTCCTGCTCCGGCAGCTACATCTTTCAACCCCTGGCGCATCGCTATCCCGGCTTTTGCTTTGCTCGCGGTTGTCTTTGGCCTTTTCTATTTCCTGCAACAAGGCGAGACTTCAGGCGAAGCGCAACAACCGCCGTTGAGCAGCGACGCAAATAGTCAGCCGGTCGTTTCTATCACGCCGCCGACGGGCGAAGGCGAGAGAAATATTACTCCGTCGAACGCCACTGCACCTTTGCCGACCGCGCAGAGCGAAGGCGGCACAGCGAGCGCGCCTTCAAATGCAAATGCGAATGCCGCCGTCGTCGATTCGCCGACACCTGAAAAAGGTGAAGAAGAGAACGACAACACCGGCGAAGAAGAAGAGGCCAAGCCTTCTCCGACGGCTACGCCCGCCAGCACAAACAAACGAAACCCGACTCCGCCGCCGCCGACAAAGGATGCCAACGTTAGACCCGAACAACCCTCCAAGCCTGCACCTACGCCGCCGCCACCGGCAAAAGCCGATGTGCCTGCACCGCTTATTCCTAACAATTAACGGTCAAATTATCTTTGAAGAATTTGCCTCTCTGTCTCGCAGGATAATCTTTTTGACGAGCGCAAGAAGTTTTTCTTCCGCATCAAAGACCGGCTCAATCTCGACGACAAAAATCGGAAGCTTTGAATAAAGCGCGCGCAGCTTAACTGCGTCCTTCGCGGTCGTAAGTAGTTTCTGCGCTCCCATCGCTTCAGCGCCGCTGACGAGCGAGTCCATGTCGCTTTGGCGATAAGAGTGATGATCGGGATAAGCGCGCGTGTAAATTAATTGATGTTCCTCTTTTCGCAGGTGTTTGAAGAAAGCATGCGGGTTACCCGTCGCACAGAAAGCGCCGACGCGTTGCGCAGCAAGTTCTTCAAAAACAACCTTCGTGGTCACATCGAGCGGTTTGATTTGAGTCGTACGCATTCTCGATTCGAGAATCAAGATTGCGTCTGAAGTCCAACGCTCGATCTCGTCACGCAAAACAGGCACGTCTTGCGTCAGGTCGGCCCGCGTAATAATCACGCAGCCAGCGCGTTTCAAACCTTGCAGTGGTTCGCGCAAACGTCCGCGCGGGAGAAGATGACCTCCGCCCCAGGGCGCGGTGGCGTCGATTGTGACGATGTCGAGATCGCGTCGCAGACGCACGTGTTGAAAACCATCGTCGAGGATAAAGACCTCCGCGCCGAGATGCTCAATCGCCCAATGCGCCGCGCTGACGCGGTCTGCATCACAGACAATTGAAGCAGAGCCTAAAAGCTGTTCGGCTAAAAGACGCGGTTCGTCGCCCGCAATTTCTGCATCCGCCAGCAGGCGAACGCCATCGGAGACGACAACGCGCACGCGCTCGTTTCTCCGCCCGTAACCGCGCGTCAGGACGCATACGCGCCGCCCTTGTTTGGCAACGGCGCGAGCAATCCAGCTCACCAGAGGCGTCTTTCCCGTGCCGCCGACAGTCATGTTCCCGACACTGATAACCGGCACACTCAGCCGCGTCGAAGTCAGATATTCTTTTTGATAAAGAGAGAGACGCGCGCGCACCAATAATCCGTAGAGTGAGCTAAAGGGTGCGAGCGCGATGGATGGATTCATCAAAAGAGATTCTCAAACTCGATCCGTCAATTGCCAGTCAGTTGGGGGCGACGTCGCGTCTTTTGGATTGTTGATTTTCTAAGAACGGCTTGAGCATGGTGACAATGCGCGCCGTTGCACCGCGATTCTCATCCAATACGGCCCGCGCGGCCTCGCCGATGCTTCGTCGTCGTGATTCGTTCTTCAATAGATCGTCAAACGCTTCGGCGAGAGCAACCAACGCTTGCTCGTTTGGCAGATCGGAGAGCTGGACAAGAGCATCGCGTTCGCGAAAAGATTCAACGATAGATCTGAAATTTGATGTGTGCGCGCCCGTCAAGATGCATTTAGCAAAGAGTGCAGGCTCAATCACATTGTGCCCGCCAACCGGCGCAATGCTTCCGCCGACAAAGACGAGGTCGGCAAGTGGATAGACGGCGCGAAGCTCGCCGACGGTATCGAGCAGGACAATCCGGCACTTAACATCGTCAGCGTGCGGATTATTTGTACGCCGCGCCCAACTGAAACTTGTTTTTTCGAGCAGCGTCGCCACTTCGTCAAATCGTTCGGGATGACGCGGCGCGATGAGAAGGCGCGTGTCAGGCAGCCCCGCTTTTGCATCAAAAATTTTGAACGCTTCGAGTACGATTCGTTCTTCGGGCGCGTGCGTACTGGCGACGACAATCAATGCTCGCGCGTCACCGAAATTGAACCTCCGCTGCAGTTCAGCCGTCAACGGCTGATTCGTTGGTTCTGCCTCAGAATCAAATTTGACGTTGCCTGCGACCTTCACGCGCTGCGTGTTCAATTCGAGGGCGCGAATACGGTCTGCATCCGCTTCCGATTGCATGATTGCAAGGCGAAGATCGTTGACGACGCGACGGATAAAAAACTTGATGCGGCGATAACGTCTGAAAGATTTGTCTGAGATGCGACCGTTGAGCAGAACGACAGCCACGTCTCGTTTCCGGCACTCACGAAGAAATCGCGGCCAAAGCTCAGTCTCCATGACAAGCACCAGCGCAGGCTTGATTCTGTTGAGTGTACGGCGCACGCTCCAACTCCAATCAAAAGGGAAATAGAAGATTTGTTGTGCGAGACCGTCAAAAGCCTGACGTGCGACGCGTTGGCCCGTGCGTGTTGTGGTCGAGACGACAAGCGCATGTGAGGGGAACTCTTGAAGGACGGCGTGAGCGATGGGGCGGGCGGCCTGCGTCTCGCCGACCGATACGCAGTGGAGCCAGATGATCGGTTTGCCTTCAGAATCGAAGCGTGGAATGTGGCCCGCCCGCTCCCAAAAACCTTCGGCATATTTTCCGTGAAATACAGCGTCCCACAGAAAGCGCGGCAGAAGCAGGACGAAACCGACGGTCAGAAGCAGGCTGTAGAGAAGATACATCGGTGAACAGTAGAGAGTTTTGAGTGATGAGCAGAAAGAAAATATACGCGTCTTAACTCATCACTCATCACCCGCTATCCGTCACATTATTTGGCGCGTTCCATATAACGGCCTTCGATTGGATCGACGCGAATGCGATCGCCTTCATTGATAAATGGCGGTACTTGAATGGTTACGCCGTTCTCAAGCGTCGCAGGCTTATTGACGTTTGAAACGGTTGCGCCTTTGAGCGAAGGCTCGGTGCTTGTCACCGTCAGGATCAAAGAAGGCGGCAAGTCGATGCCGATTGGTGAGCCTTCGTAAAACTCGGCTTGAATACGCATGCCCGGCGCAAGCCATTGTGCCATGTCGCCGAGATCGTCATCGCTAAGCGCCGTCTGCTCGTAATTCTCGGTGTTCATAAAATGATGAAGCGAGCCGTCCGAGTAGAGATATTCCATCTCATGTTGTTCGAGGACGGCGCGGTCAACCGTATCTGCGGAACGAAAGCGATGCTCGAAAGAAGAGCCGGTGCGCAGATTGCGAAGCTTTGTCTGCATCATCGCGCGCAGGTTGCCGGGCGTATGATGGCGCGCGTCCAGAACTTTGCAGGGCTGTCCCTCAAAAAGAATTACCATGCCGCGTCTGATCTGAGTTGCTGAAATTGCCATAGAAAAAACTTGCTCCGTGTCGAGTTAGATGTACCGCCAGAACAGGGCGCAATAGCTATAACAACGCCCTTCACCGATTCACAAACGGGGTAGTCTAACGACCGTGCAAAGAATTTGTCCAGCAGCCAAAAAAAGAAATAAGTTAGACGACCGAACCCTTCGATTCGGGCGCGTCGCCGTCGTCTTCAAGCTTGAAGAAGACGCGCAGCGTCACCTGATATTCGAGCCGTCCCTGCTGAAGCCCGCCGCGCATCTCTTCGACGACAAACCACGACAACTCGCGCAGCGTTTGCCGCGCACGCTTGACTGCCGTCTCGATGGCATGGCTAAAACTTTGCTCCGAAGTGCCGACAATCTCCACGCCCTTAAAAACCTTCTCGCTCATCAAGAAAGACTCCTCTCGCGTTTGAAAAATAGTACAAAGAACCACAATGTCAGTTGGAACGGATATGTAAAACGGACGCTATCATCAGGCATGAAGCGTGTCAAGAAACAGTTCTCAAGCGATTTCGCAAAAGCGCGGATAAGAAGCGTGAGGTTTGTTATGTGAGTTGCGGTGAAAGCGTTGAGCAAAACCTAAAGGGCGAGCCGGCGAAATTTGCGACACGGAGGGAAATCAATGCCGCTTATTTCTTCCGGCCCGCCCTATTCGGAGGAGCCCACCTTCCTGCCCGCTTAAACGCAAGCCGGTGATGAAAGTTCCGCGAAAAATCCGTCAAAAATAATGGATGGAAATACGAAATCAGGCCGCTCGTGCACGCAGCGTGCGGCGTTGCCGAGCGGAACGGTCGAGCCAGTCCTGGGCCTCTTTGTAATGAGGGAAGCGCTGTTCTTCTGCGCGAAATGCTTTGGTGTGATAAAACCTCCGACCGTTGATCAACCGCGCCGGATGTTTGATGTGAAGCATCTCATGATAGAGGATGAATTCAACAAACCATTCGGGCATCTCAGCAGAGTCGAGCGTCTTGCTGATGACGATGGTGTCGTGTACGCCGTCGTGATGGCCGAGTATGGTGCGCGTGCGTTTCTGCGACCAGGTAAGCGTGGGTTGCGGCAGCCGCCCGTCGAAGTGTCGGCGATTCAAACGCGCAAACATCTTCTCAAGATCATACAACTGTCCGCGTGCGGAAGAGATTCGCTTGCGACCGCGTTGTCGGCGCGCGAGATCGGACGCTCGCAAGACTTCGGGCTGACAGGAATAGTTTCGATAAACCCGTTCGTGCAGTTGCGGCGTGCGCCTTCGCAAAAGTTTGGCGACGAGAATAAATGCAAGTGCGCGATGGACATTGTCAGGAGCATTACGAAAAATGTCGGAGACGCGAACATAAACCCGACCGGCTCGCAAACGGATTGTGTGATTCACTCCGGCATAAGGGTAGTAACGAACATCAACGTCGGGCACGGGCCGTCCCGAGGCGAGCTGCCGGAATGCGTCGATAAAAAGCGTGCGCAGCGCTGTCTGTTCGTTAGCCATAAAAGTTATCTTTGCCCCCTGAAGAGCGCTTGAATGCGTTTAGATATCTATTACATGGTTACTCAGGCCGACCTTTACACGAAAAGCAGTCAGGAGCCAAAGAGTCAGGTGAAACTGATATTACGTGGAGCCGACAAAGCGCGTCAATCGACTTCCCTAAAGGTCTTTCTAAGCCCTTAGGCATCTACAAAATGGGTCTTCCGCTTTGAGTCTCATACAAAAGCCCTATAAAATAGGGTGGAGTTAACTGCAAATTTAAGAAGAAGTTAGCTCTCTTTGGTTAAAAAGATGCAGAGGTGGTTGGGTAAGTGCACGCTAATCATCACATTAGCCGTTTTGCTGCGCTAGTGCGCTGACGGATGTTTCATTTGCGGACGCAACTGTTTGCGCCCTTTTTGTTGCTTCCGTTATACTGCAAAGGCAATCTGACACTAGTCTGTGCTAGTCGTTCAGACGAAGAGAAATTAGTTCTTGACAGAGGGTTTGTGGAACTGTAAACAATTTAGACGGGTTTTTTCTTCCTGAAGCCCGCTCTATCCTTGCGCAGCGCCCAACCTCTTCAGCTTCACCTGCGTTCTTCATCTCTGATGGCAACTCGTAGCTCAAACAAAAATGCGGAGCAAACACCCGACGCGCGCGGTCGTGCCGTGCTGGCTGCGCTGATACGCGAGCATCTGCGGAC